>NZ_JBGOOI010000020.1:0-66353 GCF_041439605.1 Vibrio sp. 1F169
TCGCCGCGATTAAAACGCTTTTATCTCGAACAAAATTTAACCACGAAAGGTCAACGCGCCCTAAAATCTACTTTACGAGAGTTTTGCTGATTAAGGTACTTTCGAGATATAATTATCGCAATTCTTTCGGTTTTGATGAATCTTTGCGCACTTGATGGGCTAAAAAGCAGCAAAGCCAGATAAAACACAATAAATTCGAATGTGGAAGGTCGATTTTAAGCGAGTTTCCGCGTATAAATGTTCCTTTGCTCTGTTGTGTGGAATGACCACTGACAGCTTGGAAATTAGTAAATAATTAAGAGATTGGGAAATTCATTATGCGTACCCATTACTGTGGTAACCTGAACAAGTCCCTGGCGGGACAAACTGTAGAATTGTGCGGCTGGGTAAACCGTCGCCGTGATTTAGGCGGTCTTATCTTTATCGATATGCGAGATCGTGAAGGCGTCGTTCAGGTTGTTGTCGATCCAGGTATGAAAGATATCTTTCCGATCGCTAACCAACTGCGTAATGAATTCTGTATCAAGTTTACTGGTGAAGTACGCGTTCGTCCGAACAGCCAAGTAAATAAAGATATGGCGACGGGTGAAGTTGAGCTTTACGCAACTGGCCTTGAGATCATCAACCGTTCAGAAGCGCTTCCACTAGACTTCAACCAAACGAACTCTGAAGAGCAGCGTCTTAAGTACCGTTACATCGATCTTCGTCGTCCAGAAATGAGCGACCGTATCAAGCTTCGTGCGCGTGCTTCTAGCTTCGTTCGTCGTTTCTTAGACGAGAACCTATTCCTAGACATCGAAACGCCAGTACTAACGAAAGCGACACCTGAAGGCGCTCGTGACTACCTAGTACCAAGCCGTGTTCACAAAGGTAGCTTCTACGCACTTCCTCAATCTCCTCAGCTGTTCAAGCAACTGCTGATGATGTCAGGTTTTGACCGTTACTACCAAATCGTTAAATGTTTCCGTGATGAAGATTTACGTGCTGACCGTCAGCCTGAATTTACTCAAATCGATATCGAAACATCTTTCATGACTTCTCAAGAAGTGCGTAACGTGACTGAGAAGCTTGTTCATGATATGTGGAAAGAACTTCTAGATGTTGAACTAGGTCAATTCCCAGTAATGCCTTTCTCTGAAGCGATTCGTCGTTTCGGTTCTGATAAGCCAGATCTACGTAACCCACTAGAGCTAGTGGACGTTGCTGACTTGGTTAAAGACGTTGAGTTCAAAGTCTTCTCTGGCCCAGCTAACGACGAAAAAGGTCGCGTAGCGGTTATCCGTGTTCCAGGTGGTGCTAAGCTAACTCGTAAGCAAATTGACGGTTACGCTGAACACGTAAACATCTACGGCGCGAAAGGCCTAGCTTGGATGAAGGTTAACGACCGTGCTGCAGGCATGGAAGGTATTCAATCTCCAGTTGCTAAATTCCTAAGCGAAGACGTAATCAACGGTATTCTAGATCGCACTCAAGCTGAATCTGGCGATATCATTCTGTTTGGCGCAGACAAAGCGGGCATCGTTGCTGAAGCAATGGGTGCACTTCGTCTTAAACTAGGTACTGATCTAGAGCTAACAGACACATCTGCATGGGCTCCTCTGTGGGTTGTTGACTTCCCAATGTTCGAAGAAGACGGCGAAGGTAACCTACACGCAATGCACCACCCATTCACATCGCCACTAGGTGTGAACGCGGAAGAGCTAAAAGCGAACCCAGCAGCTGCAAACTCTGATGCATACGACATGGTAATCAACGGCTACGAAGTAGGCGGTGGTTCGGTACGTATTCATAGCGCAGAAATGCAAACGGCTGTATTCGGTATCCTAGGTATTGAAGCTAAAGAGCAACAAGAGAAGTTCGGCTTCCTACTTGAAGCACTTAAGTACGGTACGCCACCACACGCAGGTCTAGCATTCGGTCTTGACCGTCTAGCAATGCTACTTTGTGGTACAGAGAATATCCGTGATGTTATCGCATTCCCGAAAACAACAGCAGCAGCATGTCTACTAACAGATGCGCCAAGCCTAGCAAACCCAGCATCACTGGAAGAGCTAGCAATCGCTGTTAAATTGGCAGAGAAGAAAGAGCAAGCGTAAGCCTGTTATCTTTCTCGTTGATGAAGAGATCCTAGTTGATAGATAGCTCTTAATTAATTAGTCAAGATTTGTGAGTAAATTAGAAAATGCCCGTTAATTTGACGGGCATTTTTTTTTGCGTTCGATATACTAAGCTAAAAAGCATGTATAAATAATCAGTATTGAAGTTATGTCTATTATCTTAGGGATTGACCCTGGCTCTCGCATTACCGGCTATGGCGTGATTCGTCAAAATGGTCGCCATCTATATTACTTAGGTAGTGGTTGTATTCGTACTTCCGAAAAAGAACTGCCAGGTCGACTAAAACAGATTTATGCCGGTGTGAGCGAAATCATCACTCAGTTCCAACCGGATGTGTTTGCGATCGAGCAGGTTTTTATGTCGAAGAACGCTGACTCTGCACTTAAGCTTGGACAAGCTCGAGGTAGCGCGATTGTGGCAGCGGTGAATGCAGATTTACCTGTTCATGAATATGCGGCTCGTTTGATCAAACAAGCGGTGACTGGTAATGGTGGCGCTGATAAGTCGATGGTTCAGAACATGGTGATGAGCATGCTCAAGCTACCTGCCAAACCCCAGGCTGATGCTGCCGATGCTCTCGGCGTAGCGATCACTCACGCTAACACCAATAAAACCTTGGTTGCACTGGCAGGTAAAGCGACAGGTGCGAGAAAAGGACGCTACCGTTAATCCCCCTATCGCTTTCTAGAAGTTTTCTTTCGATGAGCCTTACGCCCCGTTTGGCTCATATCAAAACAATACGCACCTAAATCCTTGATGAAATGAGATCTTTCGAACAGAACCCAGATAATAACATTGCGTATCATTTAACATGTTATTAACATTGGTCGGAGGTCTTATAAGTTAATCAAGGATGATCACTGATGAACCCAATCAAGCTGTGGCGCGCGCTGTTTCTACCTAAAAGCAATGGCTGGAGTAACAACGAAGTCAGACAAGCCGATATCTTATTACTCTTCACTTTTATCGCATTCTTCGTGGGTGTCTATAGCTTAATCAAGTGGACTAAGCAAGAAGAGCAACTTCTGATCGCCACATCTGTATTTCTTATCGTATTCGAACTGATCTCGGCACTGCTACTTCGTGTGACGAGTAAGCCGAGCCTTGCACTTAACTTTGGTTTTGTCGGCATGGCTGTCCACGCGTTGAACATCATTTATCAAAGCGGTGGAGTTGTGGCTTCCACTCAAGCTTATTGGGTGCCTTTGTTAGTGGTCGCTTTTTTCTTGTCAGGAACACGAATTGTGGCTTTGGTATGGAGTGGACTGGTTATCGGTGTTTCATTAGTGATGACCTCAGCACATCTCAATGGATTTGCATTTCCCCAGCTTGAGTTAACTCCTGATGCGGTAGTGGTAGAAACGTGGTCCGGTGTGATTATGCCGTTGGTGGTGATCTGCATTGCCCAAGCATTTACTGCGAAACAGAAAGAGGTGGCGATCGAAATGGCAGAGGATGCGATTTCAGAAAGCCAACAGATTGCCAATCAAGCGACTCAAAGTGAAGGGCGACTCTCGGTGGTGCTTGATCAAGCTAATTCGAATTCAGAGAGTCTACAAGGTGTTTCGGTTCATTTAGAACAGCAGTCACAAGACTTGCATGCTCAAGTCGAAGTGTTGAATGTCAATTGTGAATCTCAAGCGAGCGCTGCCGAAGAGATGAGCCAACAATTGCACCAAATGACCCAAGGTATCGAAGAGTCCAATTCATTTGTAGGTGAACTGAAAGAACGCAGCGAAGCGGTGGGAACCAAAGCGCAAAAGAGCTCAGAGTCATTAGAAGCTTCAACCGATGCGATCAGTCAAATCATTCAAAGTAATCAAGAAATCATGAAAGTGGCTGATTTGATCACCTCGGTTGCTGAGCAAACCAATCTATTAGCACTCAACGCGGCAATCGAAGCTGCGCGTGCAGGTGAGCAGGGGCGAGGCTTTGCTGTGGTAGCGGATCAGGTAAGAGAGCTATCGGCGAAAAGCAGTCATTCCGCGATAGAGATTCGAACTTTGTTAGACCGAAGTAAAGAGGAAGTGGAGCATGGCAGAGCAATCATCGAAACCACGGCGAGCGAGATGAACGGCATCATCTCAGAGGTGCAAACCATATCAACAGATGTTAATCAGCTCACCAATATTATGGCAATGCAGATGAATTCGTTAAAAGAGCTCGATCTCGTCAGTTCAGAAGTGGCTCAAAGTGTGGCGGAAACTAAATCGGTGTCAGGCTTAGTCGCGAATTATGGTTCTGAGCTAACAGGTCATGTGACTTCGGTTAAAGAACTGGTCGCGAGCTTGAACAGCGTGGTCTCGCAAGCCAAGCAAGTCTAAATAATTCACTTCAAAAAACACAAAGAACTGGATAAGTATCCAGTTCTTTTATATTCTGTCCTCCAAATTAAATTCCATCAAGAGAGTGAATTGTGATCGGACGTCTCCGCGGTACATTAATAGAAAAACAGCCACCAGAATTATTGATTGAAGTCAGTGGTGTTGGTTATGAAGTTCAAATGCCAATGAGCTGTTTTTATGAGTTACCAAACGTAGGCGAAGAAGCAATTATCTACACTCATTTTGTGGTACGTGAAGATGCTCAGCTACTTTATGGTTTTAACACGGTTAAAGAGCGTGCCTTGTTCCGTGAAGTGATTAAAGCGAATGGTGTCGGTCCTAAACTTGGTCTTGGGATTCTTTCAGGCATGACCGCTAGCCAATTCGTTCAAAGTGTTGAACGAGAAGATATCTCAACGCTGGTTAAACTGCCGGGTGTTGGTAAGAAAACCGCAGAACGTCTGGTCGTTGAAATGAAAGACCGCCTGAAAGGGTGGGGCGCAGGTGACCTGTTTACACCTGCAACAGATGCAGCGCCAATGGACTCTATGCCAACTGTGCACGACGCGGAAGAAGAAGCGGTAAGTGCGCTACTTGCATTAGGCTACAAGCCGACTCAAGCTTCTAAGGTGGTTTCTCAAGTGGCTAAAGATGGCATGACCAGCGAACAGTTGATTCGCGAAGCTCTGAAATCGATGGTTTAATACCCAATATACTTGTTCGACAAAATAGACTCATTCACTTTGCCTTTACACAGAATCAAGAAGCGCAGAGTCAACAAGAGCATAGTTAGGAATAGCAGAATTTATGATTGAAGCCGATCGCCTTATTGCACCGGACAACCCAGTATTCAAAGATGAAGATGTCATTGATCGTGCAATACGCCCTAAAGCACTGGCTGACTATCAAGGTCAGGATCACGTCCGTGGTCAGATGGAAATTTTCATCAAAGCAGCACAAATGCGTAATGAGGCGCTCGATCATCTGTTGATATTTGGTCCTCCAGGCTTGGGCAAAACCACATTGGCAAACATTGTTGCTAATGAAATGGATGTGAACATTCGTACCACTTCAGGCCCTGTTCTAGAAAAAGCGGGTGACCTAGCGGCGTTGCTGACCAATCTTGAAGAAAATGATGTGCTGTTCATTGATGAGATTCACCGTTTAAGCCCTGTGGTTGAAGAGGTGTTGTACCCAGCAATGGAAGACTACCAATTAGATATCATGATTGGTGAAGGCCCAGCGGCACGTTCTATCAAGATCGACCTCCCTCCTTTCACTTTGATTGGCGCAACCACTCGTGCTGGTTCACTGACCTCGCCGTTGCGTGACCGTTTCGGTATTACTCAGCGTCTTGAGTACTATAAAGTTGAAGATTTACAAAACATCGTTCAACGAAGTGCTGATTGTCTTGGTCTTTCTATGGAATCGCAAGGGGCGTTAGAAGTTGCTCGTCGAGCTCGTGGTACGCCACGTATTGCTAACCGTTTACTGCGCCGCGTTCGTGACTATGCGGAAGTGAAAGGCGATGGACATATTTGCCCAGAGGTTGCTGATAAAGCGCTAAACATGTTGGATGTCGATGCTAAAGGTTTCGACTACATGGATAGGAAGCTTTTGCTTGCGATTATGGAGAAGTTTGGTGGTGGCCCGGTTGGTATAGACAACATGGCTGCGGCGATTGGTGAAGAAAGAGATACCATTGAAGATGTGTTAGAACCTTACTTGATTCAACAAGGTTATCTACAAAGAACGCCAAGAGGTCGAATCGCGACCGACAGAGCGTATTTACACTTCGGCATCGATAAACCATCTAATCGTTAATTCATTCATTTTTAAAGATCCCAGTTGCATAAGCGCTGGGATTTTTTGCTTTCTATTGAATAACAACTCTTTGAGCGAGTCGATAAAAAAGCTGAATAGCTCCCTCAAAAATGAAAACTTTGATTTCACGTTTGAATTGAGTAACAAAAAATGAAATAAGCTGTTATGTTTTTTGTTAATACTTTATGGGTAGTTGTAATTCATATGTTGATGCAGTGCTGAGCTTTTGTCACAGATATCATATACTGCTATTAATAGAGACATAATTGGTGTGATTTTAATCATAACTGTTCAAAAATAACTCTAATTTGCTTGAATAAAATTGATACAAATCAACGCAAGGTTCTCCTATAAACCTTTTGAAACATACTGATTTTACCAGTAATATTAGCGTCAGCTATATTAGCTCATGCTTAACAATAATCTAACTATAACGGTACGTTTTTACTACAAATTTCAATTTGTAATAACAATCTCACGAATTGTTTTAACACGGATTTTTGCGGTGAATAATCACACAAGTGTCATTCAGCCGACACAAAGGAGTTACCATGATTGATGTTGTTGATCTGTCGCGATTGCAATTTGCATTTACAGCGATGTATCACTTCCTATTTGTTCCACTGACTTTAGGTATGGCATTTCTACTTGCCATTATGGAGTCAGTTTATGTAATGACTGGCAAGCAAATTTACAAGGACATGACTAAGTTCTGGGGTAAATTGTTTGGTATTAACTTTGCTCTTGGTGTAGCGACAGGCTTAACCATGGAGTTCCAGTTCGGTACTAACTGGTCATACTATTCTCACTATGTTGGCGACATCTTTGGTGCTCCGCTGGCTATCGAAGCGCTTGTTGCATTCTTCCTAGAGTCTACTTTTGTTGGTCTTTTCTTCTTCGGTTGGGACAGATTGTCAAAGCGTCAACACTTAGCGGTAACGTGGTTAGTAGCACTTGGTTCTAACTTCTCTGCGCTTTGGATCTTGGTAGCTAACGGCTGGATGCAAAACCCAGTGGGTGCAGAATTTAACTTTGAAACTATGCGTATGGAAATGGTGAGCTTCGCTGAAGTTGTACTAAACCCAGTAGCACAGGTTAAATTCGTACACACAGTAGCGTCTGGTTACACAACGGGTGCAATGTTCATCCTTGGTATCAGCTCATACTACATTCTTAAAGGTCGTGACCTTGCCTTTGCTCGTCGCTCTTTTGCGATTGCAGCATCTTTCGGTATGGCGGCAATCTTGTCAGTAATCGTGCTAGGTGATGAATCTGGTTACGAGCTTGGTGAAGTTCAAAAAGTGAAGCTAGCAGCTATTGAAGCTGAATGGCACACTGAAGAAGCACCGGCCGCGTTCACTGTATTTGGTGTTCCAAACCAAGAAACCATGCACACAGACTACGCAATTAAGATCCCTTACGTTATGGGTATTATTGCAACACGTTCTTTTGATACAGAAGTAACAGGACTACGTGACTTGCGCGACGATCACGTTGATCGTATTCGTACCGGTATGTATGCGTATGAGTTGCTTGAAAAGCTACGTGGTGGTGACCGTTCAGAAGAGAACAAAGCGGCATTTGACGAAGTAAAAGGTGACCTAGGTTACGGTCTGCTTCTTAAGCGCTACACAGACGATGTTGTTGATGCAACAGAAGACCAAATCCAAATGGCTGCGGATGATTCTATCCCAACAGTTTGGCCTCTATTCTGGTCGTTCCGTCTGATGGTTGCTTGTGGCTTCATCATGCTGTTTGTATTCGGTGCGGCGTTTGTTCAAACGTGTCGTCAGAAGATCGAACAGAAACCATGGGTACTTAAAGCGGCGCTATTCTCAATCCCACTACCTTGGATTGCGATTGAAGCAGGTTGGTTTGTTGCTGAATTTGGTCGTCAACCATGGGCGGTTGGTGAAATCCTGCCGGTTAACGTTGCTGCATCAGCACTGACTATTGAACAGCTTTGGACTTCTCTATTTGCAATTCTTGCACTGTACACAGTGTTCTTGATTGCTGAAGTTTACCTAATGCTGAAATTCGCACGTAAAGGTCCAAGTAGCTTAAAGACAGGCCGTTACCACTTTGAACAAAACGATAACTCTGTTGAAGACAAAGTTAGCCGTTCAGTCGAAGTATAAGTGAGGGAATATTATGTTTGATTACGAAAGCTTACGACTTATTTGGTGGGTATTGATCGGTGTTCTACTGGTTGGTTTCGCCGTAACTGACGGCTTTGACATGGGTGTTGCTGCTCTTTCACCGGTTATCGGTAAGAGCGACACTGAACGTCGTATTATGCTGAATACTATTGCCCCTCACTGGGATGGCAACCAAGTATGGCTAATTACGGCTGGTGGTGCATTGTTCGCTGCATGGCCATTGGTTTACGCAACGTCGTTTTCTGGTTTCTACTTCGCAATGTACGTGACGCTAGCAGCACTTTGGCTACGTCCACTTGCGCTTGATTACCGCTCAAAGATTGAAGAGCCAAAATGGCGTAAGGCATGGGACTACGCACTTTGCTTTAGTGGCACAGTTCCGCCAATCATCTTCGGTGTAGCATTTGGTAATTTACTACAAGGTGTTCCATTCGAGCTGAACTACCTGATGATGTCTAAGTATCATGGTACGTTCTTCGCTCTGCTAAACCCGTTTGCATTGCTATGTGGCGTGTTGGCTCTGATGTTGTTCGTGATGCAAGGTGCAACATGGCTTCAAATGAAGACAACAGAAGAACTGCACAGCCGCGCACGTAACGTTGCTCAGATCACTGGCCTAATTGCTATTGCTCTGTTCGTTATCGGTGGTTTCTGGGTTCAATCTATCGAAGGCTATGTAATTACAAGCACGATAGACACGTTTGCTGATTCAAACCCACTAAATAAAGAAGTATCACCTCAAGTTGGTGCTTGGATGACAAACTTCGAAACGTATCCAGCAATGTGGGCTGCGCCGATTCTTGGTGTAGTAATGCCACTGCTTGCTGTGGTTGCATCTCGCTTTGAGCGTGGTGGTTTCGCATTCTTGTTCTCAAGCCTATCGAACGCTGGTGTTATTCTAACGGCTGGTTTTGCAATGTTCCCATTCGTAATGCCATCAAGCTGGAACCCTAACCATAGCTTGACTATGTGGGATTCAACAGCAAGTGAGCTAACGCTTGGTCTTATGACTGGAGTTGCGGCGGTAATGGTTCCTGTGATTCTTGGCTACACAACGTGGACATACTACAAAATGTTCGGCCGTCTAGATAAGAAACACATCGAAGATAACGACGTTTCAGCTTACTAAGCTAGAAGTTAAATAACTTAGGAGAAATTTTATGTGGTATTTCGCATGGATTTTGGGTGTACTTCTAGCATGTGCATTCGGCATCATCAATGCTCTATGGTTAGAGCATTCAGAAATGATGGATAAAGACAGTGAGTAATCTCGCAGAGCAAATCGCTAAACTGCATCAACCTATGGATAAGACTCTGTTAAGAGCTTTATCTCTAGTATTGGGTTTCATGCATGTAGGTTTAGTGATGTGGGAACCTGAAGCGTATGCGACAAGCATCGGTGGCTTTAATGCGATCATCGGGCCAATGTTCATTTGGGCAGCATGTTCAAGCATGGTTTACGGTATCGGATTTAAGCCGAGAGCTTGGATGTGGCAACTACTGTTCAGCCCATACGTTTCACTCACAATTTTGCTCTACCTAACGGTGCTGCGCCTTTTATAAAAGGCAAAGGATTTAGGTTCATAACGACGTGAACCTTTATACTTGTTGGGTTTTTAGCCAAAAAGAGGTCATCTTATACAGATGGCCTTTTTTTTCGTCTCTTAAATCAAAAAATTCACAGCGATATACTATTAATGATAAGGAGTTAGGTTATAGTGAGATCTTTATCGTTTTGAATTGTGGTATCAAATTGCAGGGATTATCTAAGCCATTTACGTGGCCAGTGACAGTGTATTACGAAGACACCGATGCAGGTGGTGTTGTATACCATTCAAACTATCTTAAGTTTTTCGAACGCGCTCGAACTGAGATGTTGCGCTCAATTGGCGTCTCTCAGCAAGTCTTGTTAGAACAAAATATCGGTTTGTAGTCCGACATATGGACATCGATTTTATTCAAGGTGCGCGCCTTGATGATTCTTTACAAGTCATTACAAATATTTACGAGTTGAAGCGAGCTACCTTGGTCTTCTGTCAAGAGATCGTAAATCCTGATGGCAAAGCATTGTGTAAAGCAATGGTTAAGGTAGCATGTATCGACAATCAAAAAATGAAACCCAAAGCAATGCCAACATTTATTCTCACGGAGCTAACGAATAGTGACTGCTGAAATCTCAATCTTAGGCCTAATTTTAGAAGCTAGCTTACTAGTTAAGATGGTCATGCTAATTCTCATGGGCATGTCTGTTGTTTCTTGGGCGATGATCATCAAACGAAGCAAAGTATTATCTCAAGCTACTAAACAAACTGACGTGTTTGAAGATAAGTTCTGGTCTGGAGTTGATCTCGCTAAATTGTATCAAGAGAGTAATAAGCGCAAAGACGAACTCTCTGGTACTGAAGAGATTTTTTACGCCGGCTTCACAGAGTTTGCTCGCCTTCGAAAATCAAATGCAGCGTCTCCAGACTTCATCATGGAAGGCACTGGTCGTGCAATGCGTGTTGCGGTTGCTCGCGAAGTTGATGAACTCGAAACGAACTTACCTTTTTTGGCGACCGTCGGTTCTATCAGCCCATACATTGGCCTATTTGGTACGGTTTGGGGCATCATGCACTCATTCATCGCATTAGGTGAAGTGAAGCAAGCGACATTAGCAATGGTTGCTCCTGGTATTGCAGAAGCACTGATCGCGACAGCAATGGGCTTATTCGCGGCGATTCCCGCTGTGATGGCGTATAACCGTTTTAGCAGCCGAGTTGGTAAGTTAGAGCACAACTACGCGACTTTCTCTGAAGAGTTCCATAGTATTCTTCACCGTCAAGCGATGGCTGGCAGGGAATAATAGATGGCCGGATACCAACCTAAAAAACGCAAAATGACAGCAGAGATTAACGTTGTACCTTACATCGACGTTATGCTTGTTTTGCTGATCATTTTTATGGTGACTTCGCCATTTGTTACTCAAGGCGTAGATGTTGAATTGCCTCAAGCTTCAACGGCAAAATCTGCACCAGATCTATTGGGTGACGACAACGCGAGTTTCATTATCGTTGAAGTGAACAAAGATGGTGAGCTTGGTTTGAGCGTTAATAACGAAGAGGTTCAGCGAGGCTTGTCTCTGGAAGATATTATCGTCCGAGTGAAGGCGGAACTGTCTCTGAACCCAAATTCTCCAGTGGCGGTTGGCGGTGATGCTGCAACGCCTTACGCTGAAGTGGTTATCTTACTTGATGAATTAAGCCGTGCAGGTGTGCCAAAGGTTGGCCTTTTAACGGATATAAGGGAATAGCTCCGTAGCATTCATGAAAGCGAATAATAAACAATCCAATAATTTTAGATCACCGCTTCTTATTTCTCTTGGGCTGCACGTCGTTTTATTCGTTGCGCTCATTTGGGGAGCGGATTTCACCATGTCAGAGCCAAAGCCTACAGGGCAGATGGTTCAAGCTGTGGTGATTGATCCTCAGTTGGTTCGCCAGCAAGCTCAACAGATTCGTCAACAAAGAGAAGCGGCGAGCAAAAAAGAGCAAGAGCGTTTAGATAAACTAAGACGTGAAAGCGAACGACTTGAAAAAAATCGTAAAGCTGAAGAAGAGAACATTCGAAAGCTGAAAGAAAAGCAAGCTAAAGAAGCCAAAGCGGCTCGCGACGCGGAAAAGCGTCGAGTTGAGAATGAAAAACAACGTAAAGTTGAAGAGGCTCGTTTAAAGCAAGAACAAAAGAAAGCCGCTAAAGCAGAAGCTGATCGTAAATTGAAAGAAGCAGCGGTTGTGAAAGCGGAAAAAGAACGCAAGGCAAAAGAAGCGGCCATTGCTAAAGCTGAACAAGAACGCGTGGCGAAAGAAAAAGCCGCGAAAGAGGCCGCTGAGCGTGCTGAGAAACAACGTATAGCGAAAGAGAAGGAAGCGGCAGCCGCAGCAGAAAAAGCCCGTAAAGCGAAAGAAGCTGCAGCAAGAGCGGAGAAAGAGCGTAAACAGCAAGAAGCGGCATTGAACGATATTTTTGCTGGGCTTGAAACTGAAGCGACTCAAAACTCTTCAGCTAGACAACAATTTATTCGTGATGAAGCGCAGCGTTATGGTGCTATCTATACCCAACTCATTCAACAAAACTTGTTGTTAGAAGACAGCTACAGAGGTCGTTCATGTCGAGTAAACCTAAAGCTTATTCCAACGGGATCGAATGCGATATTAGGTAGATTGAGTATCTTAGATGGTGACAGTCGCTTATGTGCGGCAACGAAGCGTGCGGTAGCACAAGTGCAATCTTACCCGTTACCTAAGGACCCAGACATTATAAAATCACTGAAAGACATTAACTTAACTGTATCACCAGAGTAAAAGGACGAACTTGTGTTAAAGAAACTATTACTGAGTTTTGTTTTCTTAATAGCTACAAGCAGCCAGTTTGCCCATGCGGCACTGGAGCTGGTTATTACAGATGGTATTAACTCTGCACGACCTATCGCTATTGTTCCTTTCCGTTGGGAAGGCGCAGGACCACTGCCGCACGATGTGTCAGCAGTTATCGCTTCTGACTTGCAACGCAGTGGTAAATTTAGCCCAGTTGCGACAAGTAAAATGCCTCAAACGCCTTACAGCGAAACCGAGGTGAATTTTGATGCTTGGACTAACCTAGGTGTTGATTCACTGCTAACAGGTAGCATCACTAAAAATGCCGAAGGGCAGTATGTGGTGAACTACCAACTGATCGACATTGTTCGTGGTCAACTGACTAAAGGGCAAAGCCGTGCACTAAGCGATGAAGGCCAATTAGTACTTTCTAAAGATCATGTGCTGTTCAACAAGAAAGCGACAGTGCCTGGTAAACGCTTGAGAGAGTACGCACACCGAATCTCTGATTTAGTGTATGAAGAGCTAACGGGTGAGAAAGGGGCGTTTCTAACGCGTATTTCTTACGTAGTTGTGAACGACAAAGACAAATACCCGTACCAGCTTCGTGTTGCTGACTACGACGGCTTTAACGAGCGTTTGGTGCTTCGTTCTAAGCAACCTCTTATGTCACCAGCATGGTCGCCAGACGGTAAGAAGCTTGCGTATGTGAGTTTCCAAAATGGCCAAGCTGAAATATTCATAATGAATATTTACACGGGTGAGCGCGAGAAAGTGACGTCATACCCTCGTCATAATGGTGCGCCAAGATTCTCGCCAGATGGTAAAACATTGGCGTTGGTATTGTCGAAAACAGGCAGTCTTCAGGTGTACACACTCGACCTTGCTAGCCGTAAGCTGACTCAAATTACCCGCGGTCGTTCTAACAATACTGAACCATTCTGGCACCCAGATGGCAAGTCTCTAATTTTCACATCTGATCGTGGTGGTAAACCACAGATTTATAATGTAAATTTGTCAAATAATTTGACATCTCGTATTACTTGGCAAGGTAGCCAAAACTTAGGTGGCCAGATCACCCCTGACGGACGATTCCTGATTATGGTTAATCGTAGCAATTCGGGTTTTAACTTGGCTAAACAAGATTTGGAAACCGGTGCGGTTCAGGTGCTAACAAAAACATTGTTAGATGAATCTCCAAGTATTGCACCGAATGGAGGTATGGTTATCTATAGCTCTATTTACAATAAAACAAACGTACTATCGATGGTTTCTATCGACGGTCGTTTTAAGGCTAGATTACCGGCAACGAACGGACGCGTAAGAGCGCCTTCGTGGTCACCGTTTCTCTAGTTGATTTGATACATTCTTTTAGCTATTGATAGTGTTAACTATTGTGGCATTTAACTATCTATAGCACTTAGTCGCTGTAGAAACTAAGTTTGATAACGTAAGGAAAAAAAGATGCAACTTAACAAAGTTCTTAAAGGCTTGATGATTGCACTACCAGTGATGGCAGTAACGGCATGTAGCTCAACTGATGAAGCAACTTCTGCAACATCTGGCACAGAAAGCAACCAAACAACTTCAGGTTCAGAAGGCAACGTAGATACAACTGTTGTAACGCCAATTGACGCTAACGGTCAACTGTCTGAGCAAGAGCTTAAAGAGCAAGCGCTACGCGAAACTCAAACAATCTACTTCGCATTCGATAACTCTACTATCGCTGGCGACTACGAAGAAATGCTTGCAGCTCACGCAGCATACCTAGTTAAGAACGTTGATATGAACGTTACTGTTGAAGGTCATGCTGATGAGCGCGGTACTCCTGAGTACAACATCGCACTTGGTGAGCGTCGTGCACAAGCTGTAGCGAAATACCTACAAGCTCTAGGTGTTCAAGCAGACCAAATCTCTATCGTAAGCTACGGTGAAGAGAAGCCACTTCTTCTAGGTCAATCTGAAGACGTGTACGCTAAAAACCGTCGTGCAGTACTAGTTTACTAATTTCAGTAGGCTATATAATTGAGGAATTGCCTCATGTTCAGTAACACAAAGCGAGTCATTTTGCTTTCGTTACTGGCAAGTGCAGCGAACACTACGTTCGCTGCACCAGCTCCAGTATCCGATCTCAATAGCACCGCAACAAATTCATCATCTTCCTCTCGATCAGCATCTAACGAATCAGATATTGAGCGTTTAGAGCGCTTGCTTCAAAATCGTAATCTCGTTCAGCTTCAAATGCAGCAGCAAATCGACGATATGTCACTGGAGATCAGTGAACTTCGTGGTGAGTTGGAGCGAAACAGCTACGATATGAAACAAATGCTCGAGCGCCAACGTGAATTGTTCATTGAACTGGATCGTGTGAGAGGCGAGGTGAAAGCAGCAGGAACAGCAACGGTAGCAGTAGCAGCGAGCGAAGGCTCTAAGGATGCTTCTGGTACGTTCAGTACTGATGTTGATGAGCAAACCGCTTATCAAAATGCTGTAGATATGATTCTAAAGCAACGAGACTACACGGGTGCGATTGCAGCATTCCAAAAGTTTCAAAAAGACTTCCCAGACTCGACCTTCACGCCTAACACCCATTATTGGTTAGGTCAGCTTTATTTCGCTAAAAAGCAAGATAAGGAAGCTGTGAAGAGCTTTGCCGCTGTTGTGTCATACAAAGACTCCAACAAGCGCTCTGATGCTCTGGTTAAGCTTGGTGACATAGCTACGCGTAACAACAACGCGACGCAAGCTAAGAAATATTACCAGCAAGTTGTAACCGAGTATCCAAACAGTGCTTCGGCTAAAGTGGCTAAAACCCATTTGTAAACAAAATAGGGGTGCTCAGGTACCTCTTTTTTATATCTGATCACTTTCTTTTTGTGTCTACTTCTCTTCTTTGTAATGCCAACGCATCGCTTTGTTTATGCGTTTTAAGCATTAGTTAGTCATCGCTTGAAACCAATCCTTTTTGATCCCAATCGCTGTCCTGTGTAGAATACTCTAATTCTCGGAAGAAGTTGCGTAGAGCAAGAGCAATGAGTCATATACTAGATAAAATCGATACAGTTTACCCGTTTCCGCCTAAGCCAGTTCCACTGAGCGACGCTCAGAAGCAGGCCCACATCGCAAACATCAAAACACTACTTCAAGAAAAAGATGCAGTTCTAATTGCACACTACTACACAGATCCTGAAATTCAGGCCCTGGCTGAAGCAACTGGTGGTTTTGTTGGCGATTCATTAGAAATGGCTAAGTTTGGTAACCGCCATTCTGCAAGCACTTTGATCATCGCTGGCGTTCGTTTTATGGGGGAGTCAGCAAAGATTCTTACACCTGAAAAACGCATTCTAATGCCAACACTAGAAGCTGAATGTTCTCTTGATCTTGGCTGTCCTGCAGACAAATTTACAGAATTTTGTGATGCTCACCCTGACCATACAGTGGTTGTATACGCGAATACCTCTGCGGCTGTTAAGGCTCGTGCAGACTGGGTAGTTACGTCGAGCATCGCTTTAGAAATCGTTGAAAGCCTAGACGCTGAAGGCAAACCCATTATTTGGGGCCCAGATCGTCACCTAGGTTCTTACATCGCAAATCAAACTGGCGCTGACATGTTGCTTTGGCAAGGTGAGTGTATTGTTCATGACGAGTTCTCAGCTGATGCTTTGAAGAAAATGAAATCAGTATACCCAGAAGCGGCTATTTTGGTTCACCCAGAATCACCAGCAAGCGTGGTTGAACTGGCTGACGCTGTTGGTTCAACAAGTCAACTGATCAAGAAAGCAAAAGAGCTGCCTCATCCACAGATGATTGTCGCGACAGACAAAGGTATCTTCTTCAAAATGCAGCAACTGGTTCCTGAAAAAGAGCTGATTGAAGCGCCGACAGCAGGTGCCGGTGCAACTTGTCGAAGCTGCGCGCATTGCCCTTGGATGGCAATGAACGGCCTTGAAGCGATTGAAAATGCGCTTGAGAATGGTGGCGAGCAACACGAGATCTTCGTTTCTGACGAACTGCGCGTGAAGTCCCTTATCCCATTGAACCGCATGCTAGATTTTGCTGAGCAGCTTAACGTGCAAGTGAAAGGCAACGCTTAATCTAATGACGTGAGGTTATAAATAATCCAATATTTATAACTATGCAGTCTTTATAATGTGGTGCATTTGTCATCATTAAAAAACCAGCCGCAGTGCTGGTTTTTTTGTATCTGAATATTAGCCTCTATCTAGTCTGACTAGTAGCTGCTGTTTGCATTAGATATGTACCAATCGTAGCAAATACCACTATTAGTAATAGCTATCAGTTAATAAGTCCTGATTTTTATGGACATGGTAAGTCTGAGACAGAGTGTTCACGAGCCAGTATCAGCGAGATGGTCAGTCCGCACGAGCGCTTTAGCAGGAGAGCAATATTCGATTATTGGTGTCAGTGATAGCGGAATTGCAGGCTACCGCTTAACTATTCAAGAGATGAGTAGGATTACGTACTCAGCCTGCTAATCATTTGCTCAAGTACCTCTCTAAAGCTCTTAACTCTGTCTCAGATTAACTCTACATAAGCTTAATACTGTCTTATTTTTAATTTTTCTTCCCTTCTTCATGAATAGGGCGTCTCGTTAGGTGCTCGAACCATCAAAAATCAGAATTCTCAATTCAAGTTAATTAACGCCAGTGATAATTATTATCAATATTAAATGAGAATGCTTTACATTTAAACATGCAACCGATAAGGTACGGTTGAAAATTCGTCAGGTCATTGAAAGGGAAATCATTTTTCAATTTATTCGTTGAGTGACTTAGGGCTTGTTCAATGTGACGGTTTTCAGTCGGAATTTTGGCTCATGTATTAAAGCAGTGGTCAATAAGGAGCTAAGGAAGTACAGCTTATACTCATTTTGAGTTGTTGCGTTTTCAACACCTTTTGAATGTCTTCCCTAGTTTTCATTATAAATGCCGTTACATGAGCCCACCTAAAGTTAATGCTTAATCAAGGAGAATTTTAAATGACAGCATTACGCCCCGCGACAGTGAATGAGCTAGGAAATAGCAGATTCAAACTTCGCACCTTATCTGCAATCATCATGGGACTTAGTGTAAGTGGTCAAGCTTTTGCAGCGACAAACAATAATAATGAAACTACCACTAACGAAGACAAAACTACTTTTGAAGTTACCGTGTATGGCGAAAAAATAGAACGTTCGATTTATGATACAGGCTCAAGCGTGCATGTGTATGATGAAGATCGTATCGCGAGTACTCCAGGCGCATCTGAGGTCGACGATCTGCTGCAGTTAACACCAAACATTGTGGATTCAGGGCAGGGTAATAACCTACCATCGATTCGTGGTGTTGATGGTTCTGGACCTTCTATTGGCGGGTTGGCTGCTTTTGGTGGCTCCGTGCCAAGGTTGAACCTTTCAATTGATGGACGTTCACTCAGCTATTCTGAAGTTGCGTTTGGCCCTCGTTCTTTATGGGATATGCAGCAAGCGGAAATTTATCTTGGACCGCAAAGCTACGTTCAAGGCCGAAATGCATCTGCGGGTGCTATCGTTTTAAAATCTAATGATCCGACTTACGATTTTGAGAGCAAAGTAAAGGCTGCTATTGGTCAGCAAGACTATTCTCAAACCGCAGCGGTTATCTCGGCGCCAATACTAGAAGATCAACTGGCCTTCAGATTGAGTGTTGATCAACAAAAACGCAGTAGTGACGCAGACCTTACTGCTTATGAACCAGTCGGTGACCCTAATCGCATTGAAATGACGACAGCTCGTGGTAAATTTTTGCTAGAGCCAGCAGGCCTTCCTGGGTTCAAAACCACGTTAACGATTGCCCATATGGATACTGTGGGACCTCAATCTGAATCTCAACAAACAAAGATCAATAGAGCTGTTTACGAAACTCAGTCAACAAGCGGCATTTGGGATGTATCTTATGACATCTCAGATACGTTAGTGTTTGAAAATAATTTGATCTACACCGATCGCACTTACGACCGAATCACTGATCCTGCAGGCAGAAAGCAGGATTTCAAATCCAAAGGTAATGAATTCCAAATAGAGCCTTTGGTTCGATTTGATTCCCTTAGCGAAGATCTCTCTGGTTTGTTTGGTTTACGCTACTTCAAATCTGAAGATGATGATGTATTTGAACAGACTGGGTCATCTATACCAATGGAAGGCAAAAACCGTGCTATGTCGGCATTCGCTGAAGTGACGTACTTGGTGATGCCGAGCATTGAAGTTGTAGCGGCAGGGCGATTCGAACGCGAAAGCAAAAAACGCTATGTTGCCCCGGGTCGTTTTGGCTTAGATTATGATGAAACATCAAATGTATTCCTTCCCAAGCTTGAAGTTGCCTATAAGCCTGAATCAGACCAAACCGTGGGTATCCGAGCAGCTAAGGGCTTTAACTCTGGAGGCGGCGGTGTTGGCTTCAATAACAAAACGTGGGCATTTTCTTCATATACGTATGAAGACGAATACGTTTGGAACTATGAATTCTTCACTCGCCATAGTCTGCTAGATAATGAACTTGAGTTAACAACTAACGTCTTCTACAACGACTACGATAATTTCCAAGTACTGGAGACTTCATCAAAAGGTGATGTGAAAGTTGATAATGTTGATGAAGCATATACTTACGGTGCAGAACTAGGAAGCCGTTGGTTAACGACATCTAACTTAGAACTATTGGCTTCACTTGGTTTGTTGAAAACAAGCTACAAAGATCATGCTAATAGCTCAAAAGAACTCGCTCGAGCCCCTTCTTTGACGGCAAGCTTCGGTGCTTTATACATGTTTGCTGAGAATTTCGAATTGAGTGGTAATGCGAATTACACTGGAGATTACTTCAGTGACGTTGAAAACTCAGCTAACCAGAGTATTGATGCTTACTGGGTTGCAAATGCACAAGTTGCCTATGTGTTTACTAACGGACGTATGTCTTTATTCGCTACAAACTTGTTTGATTCTCAAAAAGAAACATTCAATTTTGGTGGAGACGATATTACGAAGCAAGCACCTCGCCAAATTGGTGGTTCAGTAGAATTGTACTTCTAATCGGTTAGATATAATAAAACGCCTTGCTCAAAACAAGGCGTTTATTTTGAAATCATTAGCATGGAAAGTGGCGAAGACCCTATGAGTAAAACTCTGATCATTAGGAGAGGCTCCCACCCAAGTCATGCTTTCCCCTCAATACTGTAGATCTCTTTAAGAGGAAAATTGATGAGCGATCAACCAGTGCGTTTACATCCGATGTTGTTGGACTTTGTTCGCAAGGAGAAGATCTCAAAGCATCTACTGCGAGTAACTGTTACGGGCGACTCTTTAAAAGGGTTCCCTGAAGATCAAAATGGTACACACATAAAAGTGTTTTTCCCCAATAGAGCTAGTGGGATATTGCAGTTACCTTACCGAGAAGGTGAAACTGTGATTTGGCCTGAGCATAAACCCGTGCCCCGAGCCTATACCGTAAGAAAGTATCGAGCTGATGTGAATGAGCTTGATATCGATTTCGTGATCCACGGAACCGATTCTCCCGGCGGCGGGTGGGCAATTAAAGCAGAACAAGGTTTCCAAATTGGCCTTGTAGGTCCTGCTGGGCCTGACCCATTACTTGAACCCGCAGATTGGCATATTATTGCGGGAGACTTAACAGCAGTACCAGCCATTAGTGCGATTTTGGAGAGCCTTCCCTCTGACACTCAAGGCTATGTATTTATCGAGATAGAGGATGCCGCAGATAAGCATGATATTCAGCATCCGCAAGGTCTGGTTCTGAAGTGGCTAATTAGAGACGAAAATAGCGATCAATCTCTATTGAGCGAAGCTATTTCCGGCTTAATTGCACCGAATGGATCTCACTCGCTTTCGGCTTTCATTGCGGGTGAAAATGAAAGCGTGATTGCGTGTCGTAAAGCGCTTAAACAAGAGTACAAGCTGTCTAAAAAAGATATGTATGCGATTCCTTACTGGAAACGAGGTAAGGATGAAGAAGCGTACCATGATGAACGTCATGAAGTTATGGATGAAGAGTACTAATCAGCTTTATTGAAGTTATTCGATAGATGTTTCAGCCATGATTTTTCTGATTTAGTAGTCACCACAGCAAGTCCATCTTAATAATTAAACTCAGACTAAATGAAGTGCAAGTAGTAAATGAGAATCAATGTAATTTTTAAAATCAATATTGTGTTTAAGTTCGTTGTTGTTTTTTTGATTTCAGCTTCGGCTTCTGTTTTCGCAGAAACCGAAATGACATATCAAAATACTTATCCCAAGACTTTCGTCAATGCGGATGGCTCACAGACAGTGATCCCATCTAAACCGACTCGAATCCTTTCTACCTCGGTGACGATTAGCGGGACGCTACTGGCGATTGATGCTCCTTTAGCCGCAACAGCACTCACTTATGAAGGGAAGTTTTTTAGTCAATGGGCAGATATTGCTGAACAGAGAAGCGTCGAAAAGGCATGGCCTGCTGGCAGCGTTGATTTAGAGTCTGCCTATATCTATGAACCTGATTTGATTGTTGTAGCATGGCGCGGTGGTGATTCGGCGAGAGATCAAATAGCTGAATTTAAGCAAATAGCACCAACCATTATTTTGGATTACACCGCACAATCATGGCAAGACTTGGCTTTGAGGCTTGGACAGGCGACAGGGTTAGAAGAACAAGCCCAACAAAAAATTAGCCAGTTTGAGTTGTTCGTTAACCAGAGTAAAAACAAACTACAGATACCAGAAGGCGAAACCAATATTGTGGCGTATTTTGGACCTGGAGCTACCAATGCTATCGCATTAGAGGACGGCGTTCATGCGGACTTGCTCATTGACCTCGGTTTCAAAATGGAAGTGCAAAATCGTCAATGGCATGACAACACCGTGCCTTTATCAGATTTTATGCGCGTCCACTTTGAACTGCTGACTCAACTTAAAGCCGATACGACATTTTTGCTAGAAGCGAGCGACGACAGCGCTAATCGATTCATGCATGACCCAATCTTGATCAACCTTCCGTCCGTCCAGAATAAACAAGTCTTTGGCCTAGGTGAGAATTCATTTCGTATCGATATGTATAGTGCCACTGAAATCGTTAACGACATTGTTCAGCTTTTTGAACGAGATACAAATGCAGGTTAATGGCTAATGGTTAATGCCAATGGTAAATGGGTAAAGGATGTCCGTAATGACAAGTATTGCTGGTCCTGCAGAAGCATTTGAACAGATAAGAAATGGACAACGACGACGGTGGCTGATGGCGGGAGTCGTGTTGTTATTTTTTGCCTCGTGTTTTAGCCTTTTTATCGGCACGCATTACATATCGCCGGCAGTGACTTTGGATGCGATTTTTTCTTTTGATCCAACCAACAGTGATCATCTATTGGTTGTCCACCTTCGAATTCCACGCACCTTGTTAGCTTTAGTTGTTGGCGGTGCGCTTGGTGTTGCTGGCGTTATCATGCAAAGCTTAACTCGTAACCCATTAGCAGATCCTGGGATACTCGGTGTCAATGCGGGGGCGACAGTTGCCATAGTCTCAGCGATAGCCTTTCTGGGCATCCATGATATGGCCTATGTGATGTGGTTTGGTTTACTTGGGGCGGCTGTTTCCGGAGCGGGTGTTTTTGCCCTTGCTGGGGTCAATAAAGGGGTTAACCCTGTAAGAGTTGTATTGGCGGGAACTGCTTTGTCGGTTGTGTTGCTTGCACTGACTCACATGATCACAATAAACAGCAATGAAATGGTGTTTGAACAATATAGACATTGGGCTGTGGGGTCATTTCAAGGGCGAGGTTACGATGTCTTGATCCCGGCTGCCATGTTAGTAGCCATTGGATTAGTAATCGCATTTTCATTAAGTAAAGCCTTAGATACTGTCTCGTTAGGGGACGATATTGGTCACGCCTTAGGTGTTAACCCGATCAAAATATGGTGTTTTGCTTCTATTGCTATTGTGGTTTTAGCGGGGACCTCTACTGCGGCGGCTGGTCCTATCAGCTTTGTTGGTCTTACTGCCCCTCATATTGCAAGGATGGCGGCGGGGCCGGATCATAAATGGTTGATGCCTTTCTCTTTACTGATTGCATCCATTCTGGCGGTTGTCGCCGATGTGCTAGGCCGGATCGTCGGGTATCCCAATGAGATCAGTGTAGGTATTATGATTGCTCTAATCGGCGGGCCATTCTTTGTATTCTTAGTGAAACGTTGGAAGATATCTCTCCTATGATGATTGAGCCTTACACTCTTCAAAATTCTGGCTCGGGAAGTGTTGTACGCTTCGGTCAGTTTTCTTTCTGTTATCAACCGTCTCATATACTTATCGCTTTGATTTTGTTGATATCAGTTTGCGCTATTGCAACTTATTCCATGACATTGGGTAAGTTTAATATCTCGTTGCCTCAAGTGGCCGATATCATTCTTGGGGTTGGAGAGGGGGGCGTAAAAGATCGAATAATTCTTAACATAAGACTACCTAAGGTTCTTACTGCGCTCTTTGTTGGGGCTGCGTTAGGCATTTCTGGTGCGGTATTTCAATCGGTATCAAGAAATGCTCTTGGTTCTCCAGATGTCATTGGCTTCACTACGGGGGCTGCGACCGGGGCAATTGCTCAAATAGTTTTGTTTGAGCAAGGGGCAATAGAAGTTGCAATCGCGGCGATAGTCGGCGGAGTAATTACGGCCGTTATCGTTTACTTACTCGCGGTAAAAGCAGGAGTGGTTGGAGGGTATCGCCTAATACTCACTGGTATTGGGATCGGGTCCATTTTGAGTGCGCTGAACAGCCTGATGTTAGTTAAGGGTAATTTAGACAATGCCATTTTGGCTAATCTATGGCTTGCAGGATCACTGCATGCTAGGACATGGACACATGTTTATCCTGTACTTATAGGGGTATTTCTCCTCCTCCCTTTTATGATGATGCTAAAGCGTGCGCTTGCCATGATAGAGATGGGGGATGACATCGCAACTCAGCTGGGTATCCGAGTTGAGCGAGTCCGTCTTTCTATGATTTTCTTTGCTGTGGTTTTAGCTGCATTCGCGACAGGAGCTGCAGGGCCTATTGCCTTTATTGCCCTTGCTGCTCCTCAATTAGTCGGTCGATTGAGAAAGTCGCGAGCATTATCCTTATTCTCCTCAGCCCTTATGGGCGCGTTGTTGGTCTTAACTGCGGACGTTTTAATTCAATGGTTGCCTTTTCAAGCAAGCGTGCCCATAGGCAGGATGACGGGTATTGTTGGTGGCATATATTTAATTTGGCTATTGACCCGATCTCGCCAGTTTTAAGCATAGGTACTCATATGATTAATGAGAGCGATACTTCTTAAGTTTACCGATTATTTGTCAAGTATATGAGTGTTAGAGCAAGACTCGTTTTACCGAGTTAGATCAGTACTCAAAAATGACAAGTTGGTCCAATGGGTTATGGTGTACCCAACTGAACTTGAAATTGTGTAACGCTGCCTGTTTTAGCCCCGAAGAAACCAAGCGTAACCTTAAGCAGCAACAAGTCTATTCTTGATGCTACGCTTTCCCAAGCAACTGAATAGCTAGAGCTAATTAGTTAAGTAATTAGCTAAATAAGCAAATAGCTAAAAGTTACTTGGGGATATTGTTTAACATAAATTAAATCAGAAACTTATGAGCCTATCGACACCGGTTAAATCTAAAATCACCTCTCGACTAAATGGAAGTAACCTTAAACTTGCATACGAGAATCGCGTTATTTGTGAAAATCTCGAACTTCATATTCCTGAAGGTAAATTTACGGTCATTGTCGGACCCAACGGGTGCGGAAAGTCGACCTTATTGAGAAGCTTATGCCGTTTATTGAAACCTTCTAAAGGCCAAATTTGTCTAGATGGTCAGAATATCCAAAAAGTACCAGCTAAAGAGTTGGCGAGAGAGTTGGGGTTACTTCCCCAAAGTTCACAAGCTCCAGAAGGGATTCGAGTCGTTGATTTGGTAGCAAGAGGCCGTTATCCGCATCAAAAACTATTTAAGCAGTGGAGCTTAGATGATCAAGAGGCGGTCTTCCAAGCGCTGGAAGATACTGGTGTCACCGATTTGGCCGAGAGGCAGGTTGATGAACTATCAGGAGGTCAGAAACAACGAGTTTGGATTGCAATGGTATTAGCACAAAAGACACCGATAGTATTACTTGATGAGCCGACAACTTATTTGGACGTCGCACACCAGATCGATTTGTTGGAGTTGTTCCGCAGCCTCAATAGAGAGAAAACACACACTATCGTAGCCGTGCTGCATGATTTGAATCAAGCCTGTCGTTATGCGGATCATCTGATTGCATTTGCTGGTGGAGAAATTGTCGCACAAGGGGAACCTAAGTCTTTAATTGACGCCAAACTCGTTAAGCAAGTATTTGGCTTAGATAGCGTTATTATTGATGATCCCGTAAGTCATACTCCATTGATTGTGCCTCTGGGGAAGTAACTCATATGACTTTTTGCTCAGTTTTGATTAACTCCAGAAATTGTTTGTAGATATTTCTAAGTCTTTTTGTACCTAAATGTGGACTATTGGCATTATTTTGGGCTCATGTGCCTTTTTCTTAAGATACATCTTGTTGATATCATTTATTTTTTCTAGCATGTAACTAAGAGAAATGGATTAGAGGCTCTAATGATAATCTGGTTACAACTCAAACGTTGGGTCAAAGCGAATATCTTTGTTTTGAATGGTAAAAACCTACTGTTTACTTTCCTCGGCTACGTGTTTTTATCGTGGTCGACATTGTATTTAGCGGGTGAAACGGACTTAACCAACTCGTTTACTACATTTGCATACTATTTAGTCGTGACGGCTTCTACAGTTGGTTATGGCGATTTGTCACCGACAACGGAAGCGGGGCGATGGATTGTTATTTTGTTTGTTATCCCTGGAGGGCTCAGCCTTTTCGCTGCTTTACTGGGTAAGGTGGCAACAGAAGGTGTTGAATATTGGCGAGCGGGCTTGTTAGGTAAAAGGAGAGTTAGAGTGGAAAACCACATTTTGATGTTGGGGTGGAATGAACAAAGAACCATTCATCTCATCCGTATGCTGCAACATGAAGAAACGGGCAAGCGACCAATCGTATTATGTACGCGTTCAGATATCGAAAATCCGTTACCCGGTGAGATCAATTTCGTTAAGGTAAACAGCTACACCGATGGTAAAGAGATGGAGAAAACGGGCATTGAGTCAGCCAGCTGTATTCTTATTGATAACCCCGAAGACGACATCACGCTGTCTGCAGCGCTTTATTGTGCGAACCGAAACCCTAAGGCTCATCTTCTGGTTTACTTTAAAGATGAGGCGTTGAGCGATTTACTGCATCAACATTGCCCAAACTCTGAATGTATTCCGGCAGTGGGTGCCGAAATGCTGGCTAAAGCTGCGGTTGATCCCGGTTCAAGTGCTCTTCATCAAGAGCTTTTAAGCTCAACTAGAGGTATGACACAGTATTCGACGTATTACCCTAAAGATGCCGAACCTGTAACCGTCGCGCCTATTTTCTCTGTATTCAAAGAGAAGTATAAAGCAACGCTGATCGCGATTGATACGGGGAGTGGTATAGAGCTTAATCCGGAGTTAGACCAAGTTGTCAGCAGCGGCACTAAGTTGTTTTACATTGCCGATGAGCGAATTGATCATTTCGATTGGAAAGGCTTTTAGGCGGCTATTTAGTCTCTCCTGAAGCGAAAGAAGGCCTCATTGTGAGGCCTTCTTACTATCGTTCGAATATAGCGCAGCTTATTTCTTTTATATCTCTCGCTTTAGAGAGAATGGAGAATTATTGAGCTTCGGCTAATGCGATACCGCGTTGCGTTAACCCGCAAAGCATCACAGGCACAGCGTTAAAGATCTCTTCAAACTGCTCAAGGCCTTCGATGCCTTGTTCGGCAAGGGTAGCAATGGAAGTTTCTGGATCGTAAAGCATGCTGAGTGAAAGCAACACGCCGCCGACCAGTGCGTTGTCTTCACTGTCTTCGGGCATCAGTGTTTCCCAATCATCACGGGCAATCTGCCAGCCTTGAAGTAAGCCTTCACAAAAATCGCGAGCTGCTGTATTTACAACTTCTGCATCATCTAGTTGACAAGCTTCAGGCCATACCCAAGTACCTTCGATCAGTTCTGGGCGGGTTTTGTTCCAAAGCGCGATGATAACTTCAATGTAGCTTTCCAGCTGTTCACCGTCGGTAAAAGGTGCGACTTCTTCGCCACCCCAAAGGAATGGCAGCCATTCATGAGGGGTTAACACATTTGGAGCGGCTGCCATTGCAGTGACAAAGCCCATGGTTTTGTGTTCTGTGATTAGCTTTCCTTCCAACTCTGGAAGCGCAAGAATATCTTGTAAAGTCAAAGTGAGGTACCGTAAAAGGGAACATATTTGTGCTTATAGTACCAATGAACTTGCGCCAATCAAGCTTCATCTAAAAACGCTTGATGTCATTAGTGATAAACACTAGGTTAAACAGAAAAGAAAATAACAAGATAATTATGCAAATACGCTCGTCTCTCAAGAAAAAAAGTATGGTAGCGCTTGGTGTATACCTCGCAATGTTCATTGCCATTGTCGGTAGTGTGACGTATTACGTCGTAGAATCTCCTGTACGCGCTAAGTTGCAACAAAACCTCGACTTACGTACACAACTGTTATCGGAATTGATTACAGCACCCCTCGGCAGCTCTCAAGGTTTTGTTGATAGTTTGGTTGGTTTCGCTCAGGCGCAGCGCAGTGATACTGATGTTATACCGTTATTTATTAAGTCAATGTTGGCGGCGAGCGATGACACGATCGTCAGCGCAGGTATTTGGCCAGAACCGCATGCTTTGGATTCTGATAAAATCCTTAACAGTTATTTTTTCAACAAAGCCGACGATGGTGATATTGACCAGCTCTTTTCTTATAACAACCCCAAAAATGCGCCTTATCAGAACGAATATTGGTATACATCTGTAGTAAACAAAGCGCAGGGAACCATTGCATGGAGCAATGTGTATATTGACCCATATACACATGTTCAAATGATCACAGCATCTTCACCTTACTATTACGATGGAACTTTTGCAGGTGTCGCGACGGTGGATCTCTCACTCGAAGAGTTACTCGGCTTTATCAAGAACCATGCGGAAGAATACAACCTTGGTATTACTCTAAGAGACAAACTCAACCAAGTGTTGGTTTCTCATAACTTCAATCTCGTTGATGGGATTTATATTAGTAGTAACCAATTTGGAGAGTTTGGATGGCAAGTGGATGTCGTCAACTCAAAATCACGAGTAGCAGACGAAGTGTTTCGTCAGGTAATGAGCGTTGAAGGCGGTATTGTACCGCTGTTGTTGTTGTGTGTCATGGCCGGTTATTACTTACTGAACCGCTATTTGATAAGCCCAATCACAACGATTGCCGCCCAAGTTGATAGTTCTAAAGCGGGCGAGATCATCGATGTTGACTACTCTAGTGATGATGAAATCGGACATTTGATCAAAACCTTCAACGAAAAAACCATCTATCTCGAAGCTGAGAAGGTTAAAGCTCAAGCATCAACCAATGCCAAAACGGCTTTTCTTGCGACCTTGTCACACGAAATTCGTACCCCGATGAATGGTGTATTAGGAACGGCTCAGATCTTACTGAAAACCCCTTTGAGCACAGAGCAAGAGAAGCATCTTAAGAGCCTGTATGATTCGGGGGATCATATGATGACGTTACTCAATGAAATTTTGGATTTTTCAAAGATAGAGCAGGGTCGGTTAGACCTAGATGAAACACGATTCCCGCTTGATTCAATTATAGGAAGTATCAACAGTGTCTATTACACATTGTCTTCCGAGAAAGGGCTTCAATTCAAAGTGTACTCCGAAGTGCCTTCTGGCCGTTGGTACTTCTCAGACAAAGCACGCCTTCGCCAAATTTTATTTAACCTCTTAAACAACGCAGTCAAGTTTACCTCTCGAGGCTTTGTCGAGGTGTATCTTAAAGAAGTCGTAGAGGGGAGTGACACCTACCTTAGTATTCGAGTTCGCGACACCGGTATTGGTATATCTAAAGAAGCACAAAAACGTATTTTTAAACCGTTTGAACAAGCTGAGTCTTCGACTACGAGACGCTTTGGCGGTACTGGTCTCGGGTTGGCGATTGTGAAGAAAATTGCCCAATTGATGGAGGGCAGTATTAGCGTCACCAGTGAAGAAGGGATAGGCACCAGCTTCGATGTTCGCTTGAAGATTAAACCTTGCCAGCCTGGCGAAATAGAGAGCTTGCCACATAAGAAGTTAGATTACTCTGGCTTGAAGGTACTGATTGTCGAAGATAACCGAACCAATACCGTCATTATTGAAACTTTCATGAGCAGTAAAGGCTTTACTTGTAAGAGCGTCGAAAATGGTGAACTTGCGATACAAGCCGTGGTGGCTGAGCGCTTTGATTTGGTATTAATGGATAACCATATGCCAGTGATGGACGGCGTTGAATCAACCACTGCAATTCGAGCTTTGATAGGTGAGATATCATCGGTACTGGTGTTTGGTTGTACGGCTGATGTCTTTAAAGAGACTCGCGAACGTATGCTTGGTGCGGGTGTGGATTATATTATTGCCAAACCGATTGATGAGCGTGAGTTGGATGATGCGTTATTCCGCTATTCAAACAAGCTTTACCAATACCATGAAGTTAAAGCTCATGATCTTGATTGCCTGGGTGTGGAAAAAAACGATTCGCAAAGTAACAGCGAGTCACTACCTAAACCTGATCTACGAAACAAAGATAACACCGAAGAGCTGCTCGTCACGCTGTACGTTGCGCTCGAAGATAATAACTTAGCGCTGATTAAGTCTGCATTAGAGAGCTTGCGTGTTCATGCTGAACCTATGAATAATGCACAGCTCACAGATCACGTCGATAAAGCTTTAGAGCAGGTTTCTCTCGGTTTCACTCCTGAACAAGAAATCATCAATACCATTACGGTAAATCTTCCTATGGCATAGTTGTTGTTTAATTACGGAAATATAATAACAAATCGCTCGTTATTTGACCTTTGTGGGTTTTGTTGGTGGAAGTGACTGCTTTTAAAGTGGTTTTTGGTTGTTAATTTACAACTTTATTTTTAATTTGGAATGTATGACTGCTTATCTTGTGATTTAATAGTGACATTATCTGGCTAGGTGTAATCTAGCCTTGTTTATGTGTTGTTAAATCACTAATTAAGTAGTGATATATTTTAGGTTTATCGTCAATGAAGTCTCGTGGTCCATTCTGTATTCGAAACGCAGCTGCGGATACATTCGCTATGGTCGTTTTCTGTTTTATTTCTGGAATGATTGTTGAAGTGTTTATTTCTGGTATGACGTTTGAGCAGTCTCTTGCTTCTCGAACGTTATCTATTCCGGTAAACATAGCTATCGCTTGGCCTTATGGAGTCTTTCGTGATTGGTTCTTGCGTAACGGCGCAAAGCTTTCACAAAGCTCATTGATGAAAAACTTGTCTGACTTGGTGGCGTACGTGTTATTCCAGTCACCTGTGTATGCCGGTATTTTATTGGCAGTAGGTGCTTCAAGCGACCAGATTGTTACGGCTGTCACCAGTAACGCTGTTATCTCATGTGGTATGGGCGTGCTGTACGGTTACTTCTTAGATATGTGCCGTAAATGGTTTAGAGTTCCGGGCTACTATCAACAAGCTTAAGAAAAGCAACAAGCGTAAGTACAACGATAGAATGAAATTTGGTTTGTTTTTGATCTAATGAGTTAATTTGTAATCGAACAAACTGAAAAAGGCACTTTTTTTGATAATGCCTCTTGACCAAAGCAAGCAGAATCAATAAAGTAGCGCCTCGTTGAGTGACAAGCTCAACACACAATTTGTGGAAGGATGGCTGAGTGGCTTAAGGCGCTCGCCTGGAAAGCGAGTATACGTTTATAGCGTATCTGGGGTTCAAATCCCCATCCTTCCACCACTATTCAAAACCCTAGCAGAAATGCTGGGGTTTTCTCGTTTTAGAGCACCTATATTTTATCTCTATCTCTATCTCTATCTCTATCTCTATCTCTATCTCTAGCCCAAAGTCCTTTGCCTAGTTATCACGCCTTCCAACGCTATTTATGACCACTTGCTTACTGTGATTGGTATTATACCAATCGTAGTAAATAACTGGTCACCCTAGCTTGTTAAAAACCTCGATAACTTCGTTAGAATTTTTGATTGTAGAATAACTACTTATCGAAAAATTCTGCCTTGTTCTCAAGCTTTTTTCCTACGCTATGTTTGATCACTTATTTACTGTGATTGGTATTACTCAAGTGAAAGCCGAACCTCACAGGTGCCATGTCATCGAAAATGCTTCGTTAAGCGGTTTCAAACAGGTTCTTTAAGCTCTTTCCATCTGTCTATCAAGAGTAGATCGAATAAACGAGCATGAGCCTTTAGCTGCCTTGAAGTGACTCGGTGCACAAGTTAGTAAGTGTAAATACGTTCTTGATAAAATGGGATACATGTTCGCAGCCAATTTGTGAGACGCTTGATCTAGTGTCAGTCGAATCACAAGGAAGTTGAATGCATCACTTTAATATCCGCGCTCTTGAGTATTTAAACGCGTTGTCTAAGTATGGCTCATTGCGTAAGGCATCCAAGATGATGAATGTTGACCCTGCTGCAATGAGCAGAATGCTGACCCAGCTCGAAGCGCAAGCGGGAATGAAAGTTTGGGAACGCAACAACCGCCAATCACTGTTAACCGAGGCGGGTAATGAGCTGCTGCATTACTATCGTTCCATTGTTCGTGGAGAGGCTGCAGTGCTTACTCGACTAGCCAAGCTTAAAAACCTCAAAGGAGGCAGTGTCAGTATTGCCATCGGTGAAGGGTTTATTACCAACTTGGTGTCAAAGCCGATGCAAACCTTTATGACCCGTTATCCTGATATCAACCTTTCTATTGAAATTGCTGGGGCATTGGACGCGGTCAAGATGTTGGAAGATCAACAGATAGACTTCGCAATAACCTATGCTTCTGCTCCACATCCTAAACTGCACTCCCACGTTGAACGTAGCCATCCGCTCGAATTGATTGCTCCGAAGGGGCACTTCCTTACGATGAAAGAAGCACCTGTGACACTGCAAGATATTAAGGATGTGTCTTTGGCGTTGATCGACAACTCAACAGGGATGGGTCGATTGGTCAAGCAGGCCGAACAAATCTCCCACCTTACCTTACAGCCGAAGCTTCAAACCAATTCGGTCACTGCACTGACTAACTTTGTTTCAGCAGGATTGGGTGTCACCTTTATGCCTAAGCTCACGGTGATCGATGAAATAAAGTCAGGGCAGATTGAAGTGGTTGCGACCGAGTTGGAGATGCTATCGAAGGCGACGGTTAAGGTTCAATCTTTAAAAGACCGCGCACTCACGCTACAGGCCGAAACCTTGTTAGATTTCTTACTCGAAAACGCCACTTTCTTAAGCCATGACGCTTACAATATCTAGGCTTAATCGATTTACTTAGCAACTCCTCCTAAGCGACCAAATACCGCCAATATCACAGTTCCAAATTGCCGAATTCGTTTTTAAGTTGAATTGAGTTTTTGTCAACGCTCCCTCTATTGTTAAGTCAACATGCGCGGAATAAGTTACAAATTATTAACGAAACGAGTTTTAGACTGACAGCTGTGTTCGACAGATTTTGGCTTTGTCGGGCATTAGGAGAAGAGAATGGAAGTTATTGTAATTGGTAGCGGTGTTATTGGGTTAACCAGTGCTTGGTACCTTGCGAAAGAAGGTCATACAGTGACGGTTATTGATCGTCAAGATAGCAGTGGCAAGGAAACCAGCTTTGCGAATGCAGGGCAAATTTCTTACGGATATTCTTCACCATGGGCGGCACCGGGGATTCCGTTGAAAGCAATGAAATGGCTTACCCAAGAGCATGCGCCTCTAAAAGTGAAGCCGTCACTTTCTCCTGAATTAGTTGCTTGGGCGACTAAGATGTTGGCCAACTGTAATGAAGCCAAGTACGCCATGAATAAGTCACGCATGTTAAGAGTGGCAAACTTCAGTCGAGAGTGTCTCACTCATCTAAGAACCAGTGAAGATTTAGCTTATGAGGGCAGGCAGAAAGGCACCTTGCAAGTATTCAGAAGCGAAAAGCAACTCGATGCTATTCAGCAGGATATGAAGCTATTAACAGAGAGTGGGATCGAACACTCGCTGTTTGATGTTGACCAGTGTCTGTCAGTGGAGTCGGGTTTAGCGGACGTTAAAGACAAGCTGGTGGGCGGCTTATACTTACCTCATGATGAAACCGGTGATTGCCATCAGTTCTGTTTAACCTTGACTGAGAAAGCCAAGCAACTCGGTGTTAGGTTCGTGTTTGATACTGAAGTGGTAAGTTTGAATCATCAGAATCAAGCCATTGAGACTATTACAACGACTCAAGGCGAGTTTAAAGCGGATGCTTACGTGGTCGCGTCAGGAAGCTATTCTCGAGAACTATTAAAGCAAGTCGACTTGTCTATACCGGTTTACCCAGTGAAAGGATATTCACTAACATTGCCTATCGTGAATGTAGATAAGTCACCGACTTCGACTGTTATGGATGAAACCTACAAGGTCGCGATGACGCGATTTGATGATCGTATTCGTATCGCGGGTACGGCAGAACTCGCTGGTTTTGACTACCTAATCCCAGAAAAACGCAAAGCCACGATTGATATGGTGATAAAAGATCTTTTCCCACAAGCGGGGGACTTTTCTAAGGCTGAATACTGGACTGGGCTAAGACCAATGACGCCAGATGGCACGCCTATCATCGGCAAGACGCCTATCAAAAATTTATTTACCAATACAGGTCATGGAACATTAGGTTGGACAATGGCATGTGGCTCAGGAAAGATCTTAGCAAGCATAGTCAGTGGCTCTGCCAGTGATATTAAATCTGATGACTTAAGTATCCATCGTTATTTGTAGCGGCATGACACCGTGTTAACTAAAGTCACCCCATTCTTAAACTGTAGAATGGGGTTATGGGTTCTCAAGGAGAAGATTATCTGGTGGTGGTTTCTAGTACATGGGTAAATCTATCCCACGATTTCTGGTCAGCTTCTTGTTGATAGTTGTTTGAGCCGAATACGGTAAAGGCATGTGGCGCACCACTGTAGGTGATCATTTCATGCGGAACCTTGCTTGATTCAAGTTGAGCTGCGAGGCTTCCAAAGTCGTGCATTGAGATCATGGCGTCTGCTGTACCATGGAACACGACAACTGGAGCTTTTGTCTCAGAGTAGTCTTGTCCTTTAGGTGTCGATAAACCGCCATGGAAGGTGACATAAGCTTTCGATGGGATGCCAGCACGAGCGGCTTCTAAAACGGCTGCGCCACCAAAACAGTAACCCATTATCACGTTGTTATCTAAGTTACCACCAAGCCTTTTCGCTTCCATCGCTCCCGCATTAAGTAGTGCACGCATTTTTTCTCTGTCTTTATACAACTCGCCTGTGTGTTGTTTTTTGCCTTTCACTTCGGTAGGGCGAATGCCTTTACCAAATAGGTCGATGGCGAACACGTTGTAACCGAGTTCGTTGAGCATCTCAGAACGTTTCTTTTCGTAATCAGTTAAGCCATCCCAATCGTGAATTAGCAGCACCAAAGGCGCTTGGTCACTGGCCTCACTCCAATAACCTTCGTAATCCATACCATCGACTTGGTAAGTGATGTTTTCTCCTGAAATCGCAGAGAAGGGCAGTAAAACTGAAAACAGGCCGAGCGTTGTGAGTTTTCGCATGCGTTATTCCTTTCGATGACAATTGACGTTCCAATCGAAAGTATAGATAACGCGATGATTCTCGCCAGATTTCAGTTTATAACTTGAATAGCTAAACTGGAGAATAAAGGGAAAAAATTACCAAGATGCGTTGGTTTTGCTAATGCTCATCTCCGGATACTTCCGCTGATAGCGCGGCAACATCGATTCATTGCCTAAGATGCCGCCTTGATGGATGTAGATGATGGTTTTGGTCGGGTTGTCTTCTTGCCAACGTTCCAAGCATTGCCACATCAAAGGGTCATAGAGCAGGTCAAATTCAATGTCGGTTTGCTCTTGTAGATCTAACCAAGTTTGATAATCCTGCTGATACAACTTACCAAAGTGGTGTTTGGTTTTGAGCGGTAAGATCTGCGGGTGATCGGTCTCGCCAAGCTCATTGAACTGCTGCGTTAAGTAGTCACTGCCACCAACACAAGCACAGGTTAAAACCGGGATGTTGTGCAGTTTTAAATGCTTATGAAGATACAGCGCTGTGCTACCAGTACCAGCGGGCAGTGCAACCACAAAATCGTGTTTGTTTTCGAAGCGCGTCCAGCTGAGTATTTCCATCGCCAGTTGCTTCACGCCATATTCAGAAAGCTGAGAACGTCCACCTTCAGGTAACACAATACAATCGGAACCTGGTTGCCTTATTTGTTCAATATACGCTTGTGGATGAAGCTCAGAGCCTGTTTCTTTGACTGAAATAACCTTAGCCCCAAGATCGATAGCGCCACGGTAGTTGCCGAGTGGGCGTTCTTGTAGCCATTGAGGAAGGTGGTCGACGTAAAACTCAAGCGTCCAGCCTTTGATTTTTGCAAGTGCGGCTAGCGAGAACAAGGAGTTAGCTTGAGCGGATCCATAGCTTATTAGAGTGGTGGTGTCTGGGTGATCGTCTTCCAGTAGCTTCATGAACTTTCTGGCTTTGTTGCCGCAAAAGTGGGAGTGAAGCTTATCGTCTCGCTTTAAGAAAAAGGTGTGATCGTTGTATTGATGCTGAGTTACAGGGCTATTATTTAGTTTCATCGCACTTAGACAAAATGCTGACTCAAGAGCCAGCATTTTTAAATCAAAAAGGACTACTGAGTATCTAGTAGCTAGCGAGCGCTGTAAACCAACTAAATCAAGTTTTCATCGGGTATTGAGCCTCGTATTACGAGTTTGCTTGCTTTAATGTGGATAAGGAGGAACCTGTCTGAAAGGCGATTCTTGCAGTGCACCCTCCGGAGTCGCGATTGACCAACTCAAAGTCCCAATGGAAGCGTTGGCACAAGTCGTCGACAATCAATAAACCTAATCCATGACCATTCGGATTGTACTGTTCCTGAAGGCCTTCACCTTGGTCTTCAATCACAAGAGTGTCTTGGGAAAGAGTGATAGTTACGGTGCCACTATTGGTCGCAGCAATCGCATTTCTCAACAAGTTTCCGACCAACATGTTCATTATCGCGCTTGTGGCTTGAATTATAGGCTCAGATTGAATGTGAAGGGATATCTCGACTTGCTTCTCATCTGCTTGTAATGAATTCTTGGAAACGATAGCTTCCAACTCTTGCTGACTGAACAAGCGCAGCGGTGCATCGTCACTGTTTCTTTCGTAACGAACTAGGCCAAGCAAAGCATCGACCATCTCAGACATCTGAACAATGGCTTCATCAATGCGTTCAACCTGCCGAGATTGAAACTCGGTGGTTTCGCTTCTTAATAGCAATTTATTCGCACCACGAGCAACGGTTAGTGGTGTTCTTAACTCATGGCTTGAGTATCGAGCAAAGGCTTGTTCACGCTTGACCAAGGAATTGATTTCTCGACGATACTGATTCAGTTGATCGGTTAGCTGACGAAATTCAACTGCCGCATCATCGCTCACACCGAACTCTTCGTTGAGATTGAGTTTATTCGACTCAAGTTGCTCAGACAGAGAGTTGAATGGTTCAATCAGTCGTTTTGAGAGTCGATAGAGCAGAGCACCAAAACTAAAAATTAAGATAGAAAGTAACGTGAGCACAAAGGCGGTCGCGTACACAAGTTCAGAAATAGCAAATTCAACACGGTCTATTTCGGAAAGTAGGATTATTGGGTGGGTTTTTCCTTTGTCAGAATACTCGCCAACATAGACCATTCTTGACTCTGGCTCTTCGCCGATCTCTCCGAGAAAGCTCTCTTTATTTGCAATGAGCTTATAATATTCGAGAGGTACGAATGACGGGTCGTTATAGGCGACTGTCAGATCATCAATTCTTAACTCACCACTTTCTCCGGCTTGAAATAGCTCGACGGCGTAATTGCGGTCAATCAAGATGCGTCTTTCACCGACCCGGTCTTCAGACATATAGAGCGCGACAATAAAAACGACATAGACGAACGCAGACACAATCACGGCCATTAGCCCAAAGAAAACAGCTAAGCGGCCGGTGAGGGTTTTAGTGCTTGTCAGAAAGTTGGAAATCAATTCGATGACTCCAAGCGGAATCCTATTTTAGGAACCGTAATCAACATTTGACTGTCAAAAGGCTTGTCGAGTTGATTTCGTAATTGATAGATGTGACTGCGCAGCACATCATTATTGGGTTCATCTTCTTCCCATAATTTGTAGGAGATATCTTCACGAGTCACCACTTCTGGTGCGTTTTGGCAGAGCATCTCAAGTATGGTGTAAGTGGTTGGGTTTAGCGCAAGAAGCTTATCTTGGCGGTAAGCTTTACGGGTTTTTTGGTCGATGGTGAGTTCACCGAACTGAAGTTTTGAAGAGGCTACTTTTCCGCGGTAACGACGAACTAGTGCGTTCATTCTTGCTTCTAAAATATCCAAATCAAAAGGCTTGGTTAGATAGTCATCGGCACCATGCTCAAACCCTTTCAACATATCATCGCGGCTATCTAGCGCGGTCAGCATCAAAATAGGTGTCGCGTTGCCTTGGTCTCGCAATTTATTACAAACCGTGAGGCCGTCCATTCTTGGCAACATCAGATCCAATATGATGATATCAAATGAGTTTTCCAACGCGAGTTGCAGGCCGAGCTCGCCGTTGTCCGCATAATCGAGTTCCATACCAATACACTCAAAATAATCAAACAAGACACCTGCGATTTCACGGTTATCTTCGACTAATAGAACTCGTTTCATTTTGATTCTCATACAGAAATAGACGGTAACATTATCCTGAGTGAGCGTGAAAAATATGTCAATAACATAACTTTCACTTATGGGAGGGTAGATTGGATTCAGATTAAAAAATAGAAGAACGTATTATGTCTGAACTTCATATAAGCCGCCCTAAGATATCTACATCGCAGATCAACCCTGCGGTTTCTCTGTCTATCATTGTGCCTTTTTACGATGAACAAGAGGTATTGGAAGAGTTCCACTCTCGCCTTACCAAGGTGCTGGATAGCTTACCCATCACCAGTGAAATCGTTTATGTCGATGATGGCAGCAAAGATAACAGCTTGGAGTTGGTGAGTTCATTCACTTCAATCAATAGCTCAATTTCTGTTATCGGTTTAAGCCGTAATTTTGGCAAAGAATCAGCGATGAGCGCAGGCCTTGAGCACTGTCGTGGACAAGCGGTGATTTTGCTAGACGCTGACTTACAAGATCCACCTGAGCTTATCCCGCAAATGATTGCCAAGTGGCGCGAAGGTTATGACGTCGTCAATATGCAGCGCAGCCAGCGTGATGGTGAAACATGGTTTAAGAAGTTTTCAGCAGCGAGCTTTTACAAAGTCATGAACGTGGCTGCGAAGATTGATGTTCCTGAGAATGTGGGTGATTTTCGACTGTTAAGCCGCGAGGTTGTCGACCATATCAATCAGCTTCCAGAACGTAACCGCTACATGAAAGGCATTTTTTCATGGCCGGGTTTCCGACAAGCGACACTCCAATTTAAGCGTGATGCTCGCTTCTGTGGCGAGACCAAGTGGAACTATCTGAAACTCATCGGATTGGCGATGGATGGCATCACATCATTCTCTATCCGCCCACTGCGTATTGCGACGGCAGTTGGTGGATTAGTGGCGCTTACTGCTTTCGTGTATGGCGTCTTCATCGTGTTCAAAACCATGATGTTTGGTGAGCCAATTACGGGTTATCCGTCAATGATGGTCGTGCAACTTGCACTTGGCGGAATCCAACTGTTGAGTATTGGTTTAATGGGGGAGTACATAGGTCGTATTTTCATCGAAACCAAGAATCGCCCTCTTTATCTGATCCAATCGGTCGTTGATACACCCGCATTGAAAACACATTTTAAATTAGAGGAATCAGCATGAGTTTGAACAGAACGCATCTATGGTATTTGTTGGCTTTTGCACTAGTTTTAAGGCTTTTATCTTTGGCGACTTATCCGTTAATGGACACCACTGAAGCTCGCTATGGAGAAATGGCTCGCTTGATGGTAGAAACTGGCAATTGGTTAACCCCTCAGTTTGATTACGGTATTCCTTTTTGGGGTAAGCCACCGTTGTTCACATGGATGAGTGCTGCTGGTATTGAGTTGTTCGGCTTGAGTGAGTTTGCTGTGCGTGCTCCGCATTGGTTAGCAGGTTTCGCGACGATTCTATTGGTCGCGTATCTGGCGAAGCGTACGGGACAAAGTGCCTTAGTGGCGGCTGTTGTATTGGCAACATGTGGGATTTTCTCTATCGCCGCGGGTGCTGTGATGACCGACATGGCGTTAACGTTAGCCATGACCATCGCGATGCTGGGCTTTTACTTATGTTGGCTCGGTGGAGAAGACTGTAAAGGCGAAGGAAGTGAGAGAACCAACAAAACCTGGGGTTACGTTGGATTTGTAGGCTTGGCGTTGGGCTTGCTTGCAAAAGGTCCTGTTGCGATTGTGATCATGGGTATCGCAGTATTCCCTTGGTTGCTATTACAACATGGTATTTTGGGGGCTTTTAAAGTGTTGTGGCAACGCTTTCCACTGTTGTCTGGTTTAGGTGTCATGCTGGCGATTGCCTTGCCTTGGTACATTATGGCTGAAATGGCTACTCCGGGCTTTATTGATTATTTTATTGTTGGCGAACACTTTAAGCGTTTTGTTGTGAGTGGTTGGGAGGGCGATTTATACGGTTCTGCTCATGATGAAACCAGAGGCATGATCTGGGTATTTTGGATTCAGGCCGCTGCGCCGTGGTCGATTGTATTACCTATTTTAACTTTCGCTCGTCGCAAGAAAATTGCAGAAATTAATACTGAAAATCGCGGCTTGTTTTCATTTCTTGTCTGTTGGTTGATTTCACCTCTGATTCTTTTCACTATGGCGGGCAATATTCTCCCAGCTTACGTCCTGCCAGGTATTCCGGCCCTTGGCTTTTTGATTGCTATACTCGTAGTGGAAAAAGATAAGAAGTGGTTCTCGAGCGTGGCTTTGGTTCTACCTGTGTTGCTAATGATTGCGATGGTCTACCTGAATCTCGGAAAGGCGAACGAGAAAAGTGACCGTATTATTTTCGAACAGATTACGGATTCTGCGCCAAGCTTTTACGTGGGTAAACGACCATTCTCTGGGCAATTTTACAGTCATGGTCAAGCGAAAAGACTTCTCGATATCGAGCAGATAGATGGCATTGATAAGTTCTATCTGATTGGTAAAAGATCTGAAGTGGAAACCAAGATTAAAGAGAACGCATTAACGTGCATTCTAGAGCCAACGGTGAAAATAAAGCGTGCTTTGTTCAGCTGCCATCACCAGAGCAACACACCAAATTTTTCGTTGAATCATATTGAAAGTGAAAATGATGTTCAGCGTTAACTCAAGGCTACGAATGTTCAATGACAAGCTTCAATCACATAGCCAAAGACTACAGTCCCACCACAAGATGGTTCGATTTGCTGTGGTTGGTGTTGGTGGGTTTTTTGTTGATTGTTTGGTTTTTGCATTGCTGCATTATGTTGTTGGGCTGCCTTTAATGATGGCGCGAATTAGCTCCTTTATTGCTGCTGCAACGACGACATGGTTGGGTAATCGTATACTGACTTTTGAATATAAAGGGCGAGGTCATTGGTCTGAGAAGCTGATTCAGTGGCAAAAGTTCATGTTTACCGCATCAGTATCAGCGGTACCTAATTTGCTGTGCTTTAAGCTGATGACGGAATTGCTTCCTACCTTTATCGGAGCTGTTTTTATCGCAATGGCAGTGGGGACTCTGGCCGGAATGGTCACCAATTACCTATTTAGCCAGTATTGGGTGTTTACGCGTTAGATAAGTAGGTAACCCCCTGGTTAGCATCTTAGCATCTTAGCATCTTAGCATCTTAGCATCTGAACATCAGAGCATCTACGTGGCTAAGGAGCTAGCCATTGGCAACGGGCACAAAAAAGCGCAGCTAAATAGCTGCGCTTCGTGTTTTTACCATAGCGAAGTCAATGGATCGCTATCTTAACGTTGTGCTGCGCGTTGGCGATTCTTGCCGTTACTCGCAGGTTTACCACCTTGACCATTACCCGCTTTGTTACGGTTTGGCTTGCCATTCCCGCCGCCATTGCCTTGAGATTGCTGACTAGCAGGGGCTTTTTTGATGAAGCCAGTCGCTGGTTTATTACCATTACCCTGATTGCCGTTGCTTTGGCTACCTGTTGGCTTCTTACCACCCGGTTTAGGCTTATTGCCGCCAGGCTTAGAATGGTTACGTGGGCTTTCGCCACCAAGACCTGGTTGAGACTTACTGTGCTTAGTCGCAAAGCGCTGTGAGCCGTGACGACCAGACTTACGACGCTGCGCCGGTGTCTGAGCTTCAAAATCTTCTTCTGGTACTAGACAGTTTGCTTTGTCACCAATTAGGTGTTTTTTACCCATGCTGATCAGCGCTTCACGGATGATCTTCCAGTTTTCAGGATCGTGGTAACGAAGCAGCGCTTTATGCAGACGACGTTGACGATCACCTTTCGGTACAGGAACATCTTCACGCTTCTTATATTTCACGCGTTTCAGAGGGTTGGTCTCTGAGTAGTACATCGACGTTGCATTACACATTGGCGATGGATAGAAGTTCTGTACTTGGTCACACTCGTAGTTGTGCTTTTTCAGCCACATTGCAAGGTTAAGCATGTCTTCATCTTCTGTGCCCGGGTGAGCAGAGATGAAGTAAGGAATTAGGTACTGTTTCTTACCGGCTTCAGCGCTGTATTTCTCGAACATCTCTTTGAAACGATCGTAAGTGCCCATACCCGGCTTCATCATCAGATCCAGTGGGCCTTTTTCAGTATGCTCTGGAGCAATCTTCAAGTAACCACCAACGTGGTGAGTCACAAGCTCACGAACGTATTCTGGAGATTCAATCGCTAAGTCGTAACGTACACCAGAAGCGATCATGATCTTCTTAACGCCCGGTACTTTTCTCGCAGAGCGGTACAGGTCGATGGTGTGTTGATGGTCTGTGTTTAGCTTTTCACAGATTTTCGGGAACACGCATGATGGACGACGACAGTTAATTTCTGCTTTAGGATCTGAACAACCTAAACGGTACATGTTCGCCGTTGGGCCGCCCAAATCAGAAATAGTACCTGTGAAGCCCGGCACTTTATCTTTAATGTCTTCGATTTCATCCAAGATAGATTCTTTCGAACGGTTCTGAATGATACGACCTTCGTGCTCTGTGATTGAACAGAAAGAACAGCCACCAAAACAACCACGCATGATGTTAACCGAGGTTTTGATCATGTCGTATGCAGGGATTTTCGCTTTGCCGTACATAGGGTGCGGAACACGTTTATAAGCAAGGCCAAACACGTAGTCCATCTCTTCTGTGGTCAATGGAATCGGCGCTTGGTTAACCCAAAGTTCGCGATCACCGTGACGTTGAATCAGAGCACGACCTGAGTACGGGTTTGTCTCAAGGTGCAGAATACGGCTAGCGTGAGCGTAAAGAATACGGTCATTGTTTAGCTTTTCGTAACCTGGGATACGAACCGCGGTTGTTTTTGCGTCGTGACGAGAAGGACGAATAGTAATAGGTTGCGCTTTTACTTCTTCTTTTTCGTCTTTCTTAGTATCACACTGGGTTTCAACTTCGTAAGGGTTAACCGGAACGTACGCTTTGTTCGGCTTTTCGATACGAGAAGAGTCAATGATCTTGAAGCCTTCTGGGGCAGCAGGAAGATTGATAGCAGTACCGCGGATATTGGTCAGCGTAGACATGTCTTCGCCATCGGCAATGCGGTGTGCCACTTCAACCAGTGCACGCTCAGCGTTACCAAAAAGAAGAATATCTGCTTTTGCGTCAAACAATACAGAGCGACGAACTTTATCTGACCAGTAGTCGTAGTGCGCAACACGGCGCAAACTTGCTTCGATACCACCAAGAACGATTGGCGTGCCTTTGTAGGCTTCGCGACAACGTTGGGAATAAACTAGAGTTGCACGGTCAGGACGCTTGCCACCTTCGTTGTTTGGCGTATAAGCATCATCGTGACGTAATTTGCGATCAGAGGTGTAGCGGTTGATCATGGAGTCCATGTTACCCGCTGTAATGCCGAAGAATAGGTTAGGTTTACCTAGCTTCATGAAGGCGTCTTTATTGTCCCACTTTGGTTGCGCAATAATGCCCACGCGGAATCCTTGAGCTTCAAGAAGGCGACCAATGATAGCCATGCCAAAGCTCGGGTGATCGACATAAGCGTCACCAGTTACAATAATAATGTCACAGCTATCCCATCCAAGAGCATCCATCTCCTTTCTACTGGTAGGCAAAAAGGGTGCAGTTCCGTAGCACTCGGCCCAGTATTTTTTGTGTTCGTGAATAGGAGTGATATCGCTGTACATATTTCAACCTCTGATTTTTGAGGCGGGAATTATAGCGGCATGAGCCTAGACTAGCCAGTAGAACATGCCCCTGTTAGTTTTGATGTCTTTCGTATTTTTACGGTAAATGGCGACAGAAGAGCCATACATCAGCATAGTTGAAGCCTTGAATCTCGTCTCTAATTTATGATTTTGATTAGTGTTCGCACCAGTTTTTGATATTATTCGCGAAAATAAGTTTGAAGAAGTAGATCCACAATGGTCGAAACGTTATTAGTACAATTTGCTCCGATGCTATTAGGAGCCCAACTGATCTTAACCCTCATCTTAGTGAAAGGGGATATTTGCCCGGGACAACGTGGCCGCATTCACAAGATGTTGCCTGCAATTGGCGTGCTTTGGCTTGCCGTTGCCTCATTAAGAATTGAAGCATTTCTTGTCGTGTTCGCGATCTTTTATTTCTATTCTCAAGTTCAAACCAAGAAGACTCGAGATTCTGGCCCTATTTGGGTGATGTATTTAGCTTGTGGTTTAGCACTGTCATACGTTGCTATACAAGCGACGGAGCAAGCAACCACAGTCGGTATTATTAGCACTTTATTACTCGTGGTTTTATTGGGGGCAGCGTTTGGTCATTTACTGCTGACGATTGCAAGAACACGCTTACAGGCTTTTCACCGTGTTCTGCCCGTTGTTGGTGTGCTGACGGGGATGTTGGTGGTTTTGGCGACGGTCATCAATGTTTACTCTCTGTCTGAAGCGCAATTAGAGCCAATGATTTCAACTCTGCTGTTTAGCTTTGCTTTGCTAATCTCAGCTATCGTGGTGTGGTGTTGGCATTTATTGTTCGTTAAAACCCCTGAAAAGCTTCAGCTGACTATTTCATTGTTGATGTTATTGGCGGCGGCTGTTGGTTTAACGCCAGTTTGGGCGATGTAGGCGGTTACTGATCTCACAAGCCTTTCGGTGTTGAATCGAAAAAGTGTGATCTGTTTTTTAGCGTGGTGTTGGTAAGCGTTCTAAACTTAAATCTAGTCGGTGTGTTCGTTAGGAGTACGGGATGGATTTAAGCAACGTCAAAGGTTTCGATAGCATTATTTTGCTGGGAATCGTGAATGAAAAACTTCGCTTAGAATGCGATAGCTTTGAAGAGCTGATCAGTATGTATGAAATGGATATAGAAAGTGTCGTGGGCAAGCTTGATATGTTGGGCTATCAATACGACCCACTGACTAATCAGTTCAAGTCTTACTCAAGATAAGCTCACAATGAGAGTTTCTTCTATCGTGGATTAACACTCATTACCTGTTGTCGGTATTGGCAATAAAAAAGTCACAGATAATCTGTGACTTTTTTTGTTTCTGGCGCATATCTATCAGGTTCAACGCAGGCATAAACTAACCCAACAACGAGTCTCTTAAACGACCTCAATGCCATCTAGGTGACTCTTACTTTGCTGTCTTGCCGTGCTAAAGAAAGCTTGTAGGTAACGTTTGTCTTTTTCTGAGTTTCTTACCGCTGCGAACAACCTTCTTGAAAGCCCGTTACCCAATGGTTTACTGGCGATTAACCCTTGTCTCGAAAATTCACTGATTGCCCAATTTGGCAACGCAGCAACCCCTAAGCCTGCCGATACCATTTGCACCAGCATCAATGTGTTGTCTGCTTGTTTCCATTTCTTTGGTTCAACGCCTGCTGGTTGCAAAAAGTGTTTCACTACATCGAGACGCTGTTTTTGAACCGGATAAGAGAGCATCGTAATATCACTAAGATCTTGCGGTTCAATACTCGGCTTTTCGGCTAAAGGAGAGTTGATCGCGGTGATCAAACGCATCTCAAAATCGAAAAGCGGTTCGTAGTGAACTTCAGAACGGGGCTGTATATCAGAGGTGATCACCAAATCGAGTTCTCCAGCCATCAATGCCGGTAGAGGCTCGAACCCAAACCCTGACGAGAAATCTAAGGTCACGCTTGGCCAAGCAACTTGGTATTCCTTCAAAGCGGGCATTAGCCATTGGAAGCATGAGTGACACTCGATCGCCATGTGCAATCGGCCATTCACATCCTCTTTTAGGCTTGCGAGTTCGTTTTCAGCTTTGGCGATTTGTGGCTGTATCTCATCAGCCAGTTTTAACAAGATTTCGCCTTCCGAGGTAAATTTAACCGGCCTTGTTTTACGCAAAAAAAGCTGACCGCCAATTCGAGCCTCAAGGTCTTTCAACTGGTGAGAAAGTGCCGACTGAGTCAGATGAAGAGAAGTTGCAGTCGCGGTTAGCGAGCCGCTGTCTCTCAAGGTGGTCAATGTTCGAAGGTGTTTAAGCTCTATCATGAGTATTCCTCATATTCCCTAAGCTAATTCAATATTTCTTAATAATCACCCTACGGTGTTTTCTTTCATTTGTAAACGTCTGGATGTCCAGATGGATTTAATAAATTAGCGGTTAGATTATTAAAGATGAAAATTATTAATAAACAAGATGAATATTTGGACCTTGTTCATCGTTCAGATTAGGGAGATAGTTTAGCCATCCAGACGCCTTTGTTAAAAATGCAATCATTACAGGCAGTCTGACCGGAAATTAAAATTATCGAATAAGGAACACACACATGACGACAACAACGCATATTCTTGGCTACCCACGTATCGGTGAAAAACGCGAACTCAAATTCTCTCTCGAGAAGTACTGGCGCGGTGAGATCGATCAATCTGAGCTTAAGCAGATCGGCAGTGAATTAAGAAATCGTAACTGGAATGTACAAGCTGACGCGAATCTAAGCTTTGCAACTGCGGGTGACTTCGCATGGTATGACCATGTACTAACTACGACTCTACTTCTAGGCCACGTTCCCAAGCGCCATGCTGGTGGATCAGAAGATGAAAAAGCCTTCCCAGATTTAGATACCTTGTTCCGCGTTGGTCGTGGTCAGTCTCAAGTTCAATCTACTTGCTGCGGTGGTTCGCATACGTCGAATGATGTCACTAAAGACAGTTCAGCTGCTTCTGACATGACCAAGTGGTTCAACACTAACTATCACTACATTGTTCCTGAGTTCAGCAAAGATGACTCTTTTGAAGTAAGTTGGCCTCAACTGTTTGATGAAGTGAATGAAGCGATTAAAGCAGGACACAAAGTTAAGCCTGTACTCCTTGGGCCACTCTCTTACTTATACCTAGGCAAAGAAGTGGAAGATGGGTTTGACCGCTTATCTCTACTTCCTCGCCTTCTTACCGCGTATCAAGCCATTTTGGCAAAGCTTTCAAAGCTTGGCGTAGAGTGGGTCCAAATTGATGAGCCAATCCTGGCTTTGGAGCTTGATAATCAGTGGGTAGATTCATTCAAGCTGGCTTACCAAGTGATTCAAGGCGATGTAAAACTACTACTTACCACTTACTTTGATTCGGTCACAGATACATTAGATAAAATCGTAGATCTGCCTATCAACGGCTTACATATCGACTTAGTAGCAGCACCGCAGCAACTCGATGAAGTGGTTAATAAGTTACCGGAAGATTGGGTACTTTCTGCGGGTGCAATCAATGGACGCAATGTGTGGCGAGCTGACTTAGCCGCGCAGCTTGAGTTACTGCAACCTGTGAAAGACAAACTAGGAGATAAGCTTTGGATCGCAAGTTCATGTTCATTGCTGCATAGTCCTGTTGATTTGGAGTTAGAAGAAACGCTTAGCGAAGAAGTGAAGAGTTGGTTTGCCTTCGCAAAACAGAAAGTCACCGAGGTGAGCTTGTTGGGTGCGGCGTTAGACGGCGATCAAAATGCCATTTTGGCGTGTGAGACTTACAGCCAACCAATTGTTGCCCGTAAGAACGCGACTCATGTGAACAAGCCACAAGTTCAGGCTCGTATCAATACCATTACCAAAGCACTGGCAGAACGCAGTGCTCCATACGCAGAGCGCGCAGCGCATCAGTCTGAAGTTCTCGGGTTACCGCTGTTACCAACGACAACCATTGGTTCGTTCCCACAGACAGGAGAGATTCGTCTTCAGCGTAGTGCTTACCGAACTGGCAAACTGAATGAAGCGGAATACACAACCGCATTGAAAGGTCATATTGCTGATGCTGTTAAGCGCCAAGAAGCCTTAGATTTGGATGTGCTTGTGCATGGTGAGGCGGAACGCAATGACATGGTGGAGTACTTTGCAGAAAACCTAGCCGGCTTCCAAACCACTAAGTTTGGTTGGGTACAAAGTTATGGCTCTCGTTGCGTGAAACCGGCGATTGTGGTTGCGGATATTGAGCGTGAAAAACCAATGACGGTCGAGTGGTCGACTTATGCTCAATCTCTAACTTCAAAGCAGATGAAAGGCATGCTCACAGGGCCAGTGACTATCTTATGTTGGACATTCCCACGTGAAGATATCTCGCGTAAAGAGATCACTAACCAGCTGGCATTTGCGCTGCGTGATGAGGTGTCTGATCTGCAAGACGCAGGAATCAACATTATTCAAATCGATGAGCCTGCTATTCGCGAAGGTTTGCCTTTGAAAAAGCGCGACCATGCAGAGTACTTAGAATGGGCAGTGGATGCCTTTAAGATCTCAGCGGCGAGTGCTAAACCAGAAACTCAGATTCATACCCACATGTGTTACAGCGAGTTCAACGAGATCATTGATTCAGTGGCCGCGCTAGATGCCGATGTGATTACCATTGAGACTTCTCGTTCGAACATGGAACTACTGAAAGCGTTTGAAGAGTTTAACTATCCGAATGCGATTGGACCTGGCGTTTATGATATTCACTCGCCAAACATCCCTTCAGAAGAGTGGATTGTTGATTTACTTAAGAAAGCGGCAGAAAAAATACCTGCAGAACGTTTATGGGCAAACCCTGATTGTGGGCTGAAGACACGTAATTGGGCAGAGACAGAAGCGGCACTCACTAACTTAGTTTCGGCGACGAAGACACTGCGTAAAGAGTGGGAATCAGCTGAGGCATAATTCAGTCTAAGATTTGATTGACCCTCTACTCCACGATGACCCACAAAAAAGGCCTCGCATTTGCGAGGCCTTCTGGTTTTATACTTGTTCGAATCTCGAATCTCGAATCTCGAATCTCGAATCTCGAATCTCGAATCTAGCTGCTGCTCTGGCAAGTCTCTTTGCTGATCAGCTTTTCAACCATCAGTTGTCCGCGAGTATTGCGAATTTTGATGTTGTAAGCTAAGCCCATGTCGAGGTTAGCTCTTACTTCAGAGTTGGTGCAGTAGCTATTCACACTCATATCTACAACTTGGTTTAAAGGCTTAGCACCTTTTGCATCTTGGTTGTAGATCATCATGATTTCGACGACAGTATTTTTTGCTAGCACACGCATGATAGAGAGTGGACCATACTCAATAGGTAGGCCGGCAGATAAAACGCCCGCACGATGGTGAGCCATCATCTCTAACTGTCTTTGTTTGTCTTGTTCACTTGATGAGCTGCAGCCTGCGAGTAGGGCAATAGCCAGTGACCCAATAATCCATTTTTTCACGTTAAAATACTTTCTTGAATGGTTTAACAATTACATTCTGGTAGACACCAGCAGCGATGTACGGGTCTGCATCAGCCCATGCTTGTGCGTCTTCCAAAGAGTTGAATTCAGCAATAACAGTAGAACCAGTGAAGCCTGCTTCGCCAGGGTTATCGGAGTCAATTGCTGGCATTGGACCTGCTGTTAACAGTCGGCCTTCATCGTGAAGTGTTTGTAGGCGTTCTAGATGTTGTGGGCGAACACTTAGGCGTTTTTCTAATGAGTTTTCGACGTCTTGAGAAAAAATCACGTACCACATGTTGAGATATCCTTATGTTACTTCACTGAATGAGAGCGATTAAATTAGTTATCTGGCTAATTTACGCGAACTAATCGGTATTGGAAGAGTTAATGATAAGAAATTGTGAATTGGTGCGAGGTGAATTGGTACGAGAGAGTTGTATGGTCTTTAGTAATTTCATTTGCTGAAACTAAAGACCATTTGCGTTAATGGCTTAATGAAAAACGTTATTTGTTGATTGAGCGAGGTTTACCGCTTTCGTCCACGGCAACGTAGTTGAATGTCGCGCCACATACCTTGTAACGATCGCCAATACCGTGATCAAGTACCGGCTTAACCCACACCTCTAGGTCGATATTCATCGAGCTACGGCCAATCTTGGTGCAGTCGCCATAAACACAGACCACATCGCCAACCGACACTGGCTGTTTGAATTCGATGCTTGATACTGACACGGTGACTATCTTGCCGTTAGAGATCTCTTTCGCCAGTATCCCGCCAGCAAGGTCGAGCTGAGACATTATCCAACCACCGAAAATCTGGCCTGCTGCATTGGTATCAGAAGGCATCGCCAAAGTGCGAAGAAGTAAAGAACCAATCGGGTTCAAAGTTGATTGAATAGTCATTGTTGTACTCTTAATGGTATTGATTGTTTTAAATTTAAATAGATGTGTTTGCGGGGTTCGCGGTGGTCGTATTTTTAACGTATTCACCGAACACAAACAATCAGTGGCCAATGATCACGAGTATCATTGGCCACTGTTAAATCGCATATTGATAATAATTGTATCAAAAAGGGGATGAGGACTCATCCCCAAGGGTTATTTCTCGTCGGTATTTTTACCGGAGAGATCTTGTTGCTTATCGTCTTGTGTTTCTTGATCTTTTGACGGAAGCGTGTCTTTTGGTAAATGTCTATAGATATAAACGCCCGTTAGCAAGGTAAATGCAAAAGTAGCGATTAGTAAGCCAAACACTTTGAAGTTGACCCACACATCCAATGGCAGGTTGAAAGCAACGTAAACATTGAGGATCGCACACAATGTGAAGAACAGAGTCCAAGCCCAGTTGATCTTGCCCCATACTGCTTCAGGAAGAGAGATCTCTTTACCCAACATGCCTTTAATCGCTGATTTTCCCATTAGGTGACTGACTGTAAGGCCGATAGCAAATAGCGCATAAACGATGGTCACTTTCCATTTTATGAAGTTGTCATCATGCAAAAAGATGGTCATGCCACCAAATACGGCAACCATCAAGAATGTGATGATCTGCATTTTCTCTACTTTCTTGTAGATGATGTACGTCAAAATGATTTGTACTGCGGAAGCAACAATCAATGCACCTGTAGCGGTGTAGATGTCGTACATCTTGTAAAGCGCAAAGAAAATAATGAGAGGAATGAAATCAAGAATTTGCTTCATGTGGCACTGACTATCCAGTTAGTTGAGTTGCAGACAGTCTAACCAAAACTGTCTCGATGCTAAATAGCTCGAGACAATTGGATGCCAATTAATTACATCTAACCGTTTTGACAAGTTTAACCCCAATAAAGGATTGAAGCGCCTAATCGAGATTAAGAACGTTATTGCATTGATGTGGTTTGATAGCGAGGTATTAGCTTCTTGATGTCTTCAAGGTAACCTTCGCTCTTTAAACTGTCTAAGGTATTCTCGAGCTCTTGTTCACTCATGGCAAAACATGTCGATTTGCCGGTCGTTAGGTCAAGGTATTCGTGATATTCACGCTCTGTGAAGTGGCCAATTCTGTCCATTAATAGGGTTTTAATTCCATGGTGAATTAAGCCGTAATATGTATGTCTTTGTAAGGTCATAGCCTATCCTCCGTGACAAGCTGCAATGTTATTGGTGCAACCTGCTGTATATTGGTTGGGTTATCTATGACAAAGCAATTCGAATGCCATTTTATCCATTGGGATAGAATTTCTGACGTAAAAAGTTGAATTAATTTTCTTTTCAACTAGTTAAAGAAACGTCCGTTCTAAACTCTAAACACCAATACGTAGCTACCGGAAAATAGTTTCATTTTGAGAACGGTAAAATTCTCATTATGACGCTCTACTGCCGCTAATAAAGGGGCCTACCAACGATGATTGCCGCTAATCGACGAGCCAATCAACCAGCGTAGATAAGGATGTATTTTGTCGATTCTTGGGTTGCAGTAAGAAGTAACCATTTCCAGAGAAGACACTGCCTTCACTCACTTTCACCAATCTACCCAAATCAATATCTTGCTTGGCCAGCGTTATGTCGCCTATGGCAATACCAAACCCTTGAATGGCGGCGTTCATCGCTTGATCGAGCGTCGCGAATTGTTGGTTGTTCTTGCTTGAAAGGTCATGACTTCCTATGTGCTCTAACCAAAGTCGCCAATCACTCTGCTCATTGTTGGCGTGTAACCAAGTGTATTGAGCGAGCTTGTGTGGCTTGATGATAGTAGAAGCGCTACTTACAAGATGGCTTTGCGTAATGCTTTGCGCTTGGCAGACCGGAGCCAGTTGCTCGTTGAACAATAACTGGCTCACTATCGATTGTTGGCTTGGCTTCTTACCATAGGTGATTACGGCGTCAAACGGGTCAAAGCTTGGTTCAAAAACGTGCTTGATGGTCGACGTGAGTTCGACATCAATTTCAGGATAGGCTTGCTGAAAAGACATCAACTTGGGTAGCAGCCAAGAGGTAATACAACTTGGTGCGTTGAGCTTGATCTTCGATGGAGAACTGGCAACTTGATTTAACGCCGATTGCAGTTGTTGGATGGTATCTTGAATCAGCGGAACCAGTTCTTCTCCCTTAGGTGTTAATGACAACCCGCGAGCATGTCGGTAGAAAAGATCGCACCCGAGACTTTCTTCAAACGACAATACCTGACGACTCACTGCACCTTGCGTAACATTCAGCTCATGTGCCGCTCGCGTAAAGTTGAGATGCCTTGCCGTAGACAAAAACGCGAGCAAGGTTTTGGTTGAAGGAAGTGTGCGATTCATATCTTTACCTATGAGTTTTTGTCATGACTATTATGTGATTATTTCGATTCATTTATCAATAGTGTTCTGTTTAAATGTAAATACTTAATCATCATTTGTGATTCAATATGTGTATAGGTCACATTTATTGAATATAAAGGCAATGATGAAGACATTGTGATTTTGTGAAAGGGATAGCTTCTTGACATCTTTTATTGATAGCTTAGTACCTCAGGCTGTAAAAAAATTAATACCTTATCAATCGGCAAGAAGAATTGGTGGTGATGGACGTGTTTGGTTAAACGCCAATGAATTGGAAAGCTCGCTGTTTCAAGGAGAAGCAAGTCACAACCGATACCCAGACTTCTTACCACAAGATATTGCTAAGGCTTACCAAGATTACTGTGGCACTGATGCCGCGACGGTTGCTGTCCGTGGTGCAGATGAAGCGATTGATTTGCTGATCAGAACATTCTGTAAGCCGGCGAGCGACAACATACTTATCTGTTCTCCAACCTATGCGATGTATGAGTTTTGCGCCGATGCATTGGCGATTAATACTTTAGACTCTCCATTGCAGGAAGACTTCAGCCTGAACGTCGCTGATATCGTGAATAAAGCGGAATTGGCTAATATCGTGTTTCTTTGCTCACCAAACAACCCTACGGGCAATGTGATCCCTAAATTGGATTTGATTCAGGTACTGGAAGGCACGATTGGCAAGTCGCTAGTGGTGGTCGATGAAGCGTATATCGAATTTGAACCACAAACGTCAGCGGTGAGCCTTATTGAGCGTTATCCGCATTTGGTTGTGATTCGCACCTTGTCTAAGGCGTTTGGATTGGCTGCGGTTCGATGTGGCTTTATCTTAGCGAGTCAAAATGTGATGCAGTATGTCGCGAAACTGATCCCCCCTTATCCAATGCCAGATTGCTCATCTCAAATAGTGCTAGACGCATTGTCTGATGAACGAATTGCGTTGATGGAAAGCGCGACGTTAAAGTTGGTTGAATTGCGTAATCGGTTTGCTTGTGAGCTAACGCGGTTTGAATTTATAGAACAGGTTTACCCTTCATCGACTAATTTCGTTTTGCTACGTCAAAAACCGGGGCACCATGTGTTTAGCGTATTGGCGAAGGATGGCATTGTGACAAGGAATCAAAACCACGAACCTGCTTTGCGTAACTGTGTTCGAATCAGTATTGGTAGCCAAGAGAGCATGCTAGAAGTGATAACGTCACTAACACGCTACCAAATCGAGCTACAACAGACTCAACAAGATCAGCAAAAACGACAGCGTCAACAAGATCAATATATAGAAACTCAATCTCAACTCGATAAAGATCATATCTAGGATGGCAATGATGAAAAAGATAATACTAGGACTCGCTTGTGCGGCCGCTTTACTTGGTACAACGGTACAGGCGAAAGAAATCCGTTTGGCGTCGGACTTTACGTATCCGCCATTCAACTATAAAAACAGTGACGGTGTGCCTGTCGGGTTTGATATTGAGATAGCTGACGCCTTGTGTGAGCAAGCTAAACTCGATTGCACGTGGGTATCGCAAAGCTGGGATTCGTTGATTCCAAGTCTATTGGCGAGAAAATCAGATGTGATCATGGCTTCGATGCGTATTACCGAAGAGCGTAAGCGCAAAATCTTGTTCACCGATAAGTACTACCAAACTCCAGCCGTGTTTGTTGCTGCTAAGAGCGCCGAGTTCAGCATTGATGAGGCCGGCTTAGCGGGTAAAACCATCGGTGTTCAGCAAGGTACGATTCACGATCGCTACGTAACCGACAAGTTTGGTGATGTGGCAAACATTAAACGCTATACCGGCCAAGATGAAGTTTATCTGGATCTGCAAAATGGTCGTCTAGATCTAACCTTTGGCAACTCGGATCAACTGTCATTAGCTTTCTTAGATAAAAAAGAAGGTGAGGGCTTTGAATTTAAAGGTAAAGCAGTAACCGACAAAGCCTACATTGGCGAAGGTACGGCTTTAGCACTAAGAAAGCAGGATTCAAAACTGGCGAAACAATTCAATGCCGCGATTGAAGAGATTAGAGCAAATGGCACCTATGATAAGATCGCAGCGAAGTACTTCACATTTGATATCTATGGCGCTGATTTGTAATTCGCCTAGCATCTGAAAGTAGAACACCAAAAACATCCGAAGGCTGTGAGGCTCTCGGATTTTTATTGGCTCCAAAAGACCATTGTTTAAGTGTTTAAGTGTTTAAGTGTTAAGTGTTAAGTGTTAAGTGTTTAAGTGTGTAGTTGGGAAGGGGAGAAGAGACGTACAAAAAAAGCCACTCGACTGAGTGGCTTAGTGCAAGGAAAGTAGGCAGTGCCTTGCGAACAATCGTAACTAATGATCTGATTAGTATATTTTATTCCAATCAGCAATCGTCACATCGCTATTGTCGTAATTGATAGCTTCTGCTGTAACCTTAGATATCTCATTTAATAATTGAATATCTTCTGCGTCCGTCACGGTTACTGGAGCAACAATGACCGAGTTATTTGATTTTACCTGTAGTGAGTAAGAGTTATTCGTTAGAACACCGTTGGTTTCCACTACCGATAGCCCGTTTAAGCTTAGGGGATGAGCTAGGGAATACTCAGCAATTAAATTCGCGGTTTGTAACTCTTCAGCACTGAACTTCACACCTTTAAAACCATCGTAATAGTAACGGCCATGGATCAGGGAATCTTCGAATTTGAATGCATCAACGAATAGAGATGTAGCCTTGTTAGGGGCCTTTGTCTCATAGTTTACTTGAACAAAGTATTCGGTTTCGGTTGAATCTTCACTTACGAAACCAGGAATTAATTTGCCTCCAGATTCGACAGCACTTGAAGCGACTGACACTGTACCGTAGCCAGACTCGGCGCGGCTCTCAACTTTAAACTTCTCGTTGTCACTATTACAGTCCTGACATGCCACGTTGATAAACTTTGAATACGCTTGCGTAGGATCTGAGGAGTTTTTATTAACTTGAGTACGTCTAAACAGACCTGTTCCAGGAGTGTCATCGCTTGATGTTTGATAGAAAGTAAAAGACTCAAATTGCTCTTCGGGCTCGTCACTGAAGTTATAACTGTTTTCAAGAATGAAGACGAGTTCACCGCCAGTGTTACCTACGTTTGAGCTGTAAGCAATGATCTCTTGGGGAATTGAGGATTCAAATTCTGATTTTGCGGTGCTCTGATTTAACTTGGGTGCCCAATCATTTGGATCTTGGCATTCGCCTTTGGATGCGAAATAGATAATAGAGACGGGGAGCGTAGTGATACCATTTTTTGTGCCGTATTGATCGACAACATAATCAATACCCGGCCAATTCTTCGCTTCTACGTTTTCTGCAATACAGAAATCCATCACCTCTTTATCGACACCTTGTGTCTTAGGGTTTTTCTTCAAGTAGTCAACGACAAAGCCGACTTCTTGAGATGCGTCGATCAACTCCTGTCTAGTTTCCAACGGAAGTTCCGTGTTCTGCGAACCCGTAGTCAAAGATGTTAGCAATCCAGTTGGGGAGGTTTTTAATTGCTTAACATTTGTTGCGTCCATATAAAGCGCAGCAGAGTCAAAAAATGACGCTTTAAGCTTAGTTGTAATCATTTCATCAATGCTACTACGCATGTTCTCACCGACTTCATGAGCACCATTGTAGTGGGCGTTAACGATAGATGAAGAGAATAGGCTTATACAAATGGTTGAAGCTAAAACGGTTTTTTTCATAATACAAATCCTTCAATATCTATTGTTTAACTTGACTGAATTTGGTCGGTGTAGAGATAGATAGGCTCGTCTTTCCGACAGGCAAGTTCATAATCGTATTAACGCCTTCTGAGCTCAGTTTTTTTGATTGCAAATCTACCTTGTTCAGTTTTTGGTTTAGAGTAGATTTAGTCGCGGTAACTTGCTGGGTTTTAGGCTTTGAAGTGGTGGTTGATTTTTTTGAACTATCTCCCCCGCAGCCGATCAAAGCTATAGGTAATATAATTGCACTGATATGTAGAAATTTAATCATTGTTATGGGACCTCATATAACATCGGGGAGACCAACCTAGTAGCTGATTGGGTTATTAAGCTTTGTATCAACTGCTTACAATTCATTTTATAAGTCATACTGCCAAAACGGAGCAACCGATTGCGTTAAACAGAAGTTCCATATTGTTCAGTGCAAATTGGTGAGTCGAGACTGTGAATAAGATATAAGGTGCACTAATTAATAAAACTCTAGGTTATTCATGTTCCGCGCTTTTAATCTACTTTCTCTAATTATCCTGGCTTCTTCCGTATCTTTTTACGTTAAGGCTAGTGGTTCGATTACAATCGGAGTTCAAACCTCAGGATTTTCTCCGTACGTTGTTGTCCAAGAGGGGGAGGTTTCGGGATTATTGCCTGAATTGACCGGTTTCTATGCAGAGCGTGAGTTGAATGGCTTGGAGTTTGTCGGTTTTCATTCTCCGTCGGATCTAAATAACGTACTTAAAACTGAACAAGTTGATGCCATTATTACGGCTGAACAAAATGTTTCTAGTAGCGGTGTTATTTACTCTAAACCTATCTTATCTAGTCGAATGGTTAGCCTAAGTAGTGAGCCTATTGAAAGCCACTTATTAATGAAGGGACGAAACCTGGCTTATTTTGAAGACTCGAGTAACGCGTCTTCTGTGAAATCGCTTCTCCCATTTTCTTCTTTTAAGTCATATTCATCCTATCAAACCGCGATTGCTGCTGTAGCTCGAGAGAACGCGTTAGCCATTGTTGATGATGGAGTGTTACTGCACAACAAGTTAATGAATAGCCCCTATGAGTTATTTTTGTCGGTCAACTTACATGATGGTTTACCCTTAAATAATTATGTTATTGCCTTGCTGGATACGCCTGAAAATAGGAAGTTGCTGGGTATTATCAATAACGCTATAAACCAAGATAACTCAAGCAAGCTTGTTAATATTCGCAAAAAGTGGTTGAACGAAATACAAAGGCGTCTTCTGTTAGTCGTTAGTAAAAACAAGCTGCTATTAACTGAAAAAGAACAGCAGTTCCTGCTTCTCAATCCGAACATATATGTATCATCTGAGACAGACTCGAAGCCTATTTCTTTCGAGAATAGTGAAGGTAAGCCAGATGGTATTTCAATTGATATATTGAGTGAAATATCCCGACTTACGGGGTTAAACTTTATTTACGACAACGACCTCGATTTACAGGGCAACCAAGCTCATCCAGTTTCTCTTCCAGTAATTCATACTAAGGCGACACCTTCTACTGGTGACGATGAGCATCACCTCTATTCTAAGCCTTTCATGGTTGAGCCGTGGGCACTGGTTGGTAAAAGTGATACGAGTAAATTGGCGGTATTCGGTGAGTTAACGAAGAGCTCCGTTATTGGAACTATAAACGACAGTGTCGGAATAGAGCTTGTGAAACGCTATTGTGAGGCTTGCCCAATTAAGACCTATAGCTCTGAGTTGCTTTTGCTCGATGCCGTGGATACAGGAGAGGTAGACTCAGCGATGCTTTCGCTCTATTTAGCGTCTCCTCTATTACAGGGCCAGTATTCAGGGTACTTACGTGTAACAAGCCTGCTATCTAAAGAAAACGATATTCCAGTCGCCTACAGTGTCGAAGCCGACCAAGAAGTGCTGAACAATATTATTAACAAAGCGCTGTTCGCTATACCTCATCACAAGTATCAGCAGATCAAGAAGCATTGGTTGGATGTGTCTTATGAATCAGGCGTGGATACGGCAGATGTTATCTTGGGTGCTGCCATTTTAATCTCTGTAGCATCGGTGCTCATTATGCTTGTAATGGCATGGAGCTGGAAACTAAGACGTGAAGTTGAAGATCGAAAGCGAACTGAATCCGCTCTCAAACATCAAGTGGAGTTCGAGCGTTCATTGTTGGACGCAATGCCGTTTCCTATTGTTGTGCGTAACTTGGATAACCAGATAATCAGTCTGAACAGTGCCGCGCAGCAGCTTACTGGTTTTGAGTTAATCGAAGGAACCATCGTTAATAACTCCGATGAAGACACAATGATCCATCACGGGGTTGTTTTACCTCGCTTAGAAAAAGAAGTCGTTTCGCCGCAAGGCAGTAAACACTACGCGTATTGGAAGTGCCCTTATATCTCCAACGGGAATATCGAAGGCTCAGTGACCATTCTTGATGATCTTACTGAGCTTTACGAAGCGAAAAAAATTGCAAAAAGTGCCGATGACCGAGTACAGAAACTGGCGAACAATTTGCATGGCGCGGTTATACAGCATATTCAGCCCAAACGAAGTCTTCACGATATTGAATTCGTCTTTATTAGTAATGGGGTAGAGGAGCTTTTAGGGCTTACTCCTGCTCAATTGCGCCGCTCTCCAATTAGTTTTTTCGCACCGCTTAATGCTCAGGATCGTCGAACCTTAATTAAGAAGGTACGTAGTGGAAATAAAGAGGGAAAACTAAGCCTCGATATTGGAGTGAATATTGATAACCAAAACCGATGGCTCAATTTGCAGAGCAAGATTTCTGATCTTGGCGATTATTATGAATGGGACTCTGTTCTTACTGATATAACAGAGCTTAAACAACAGCAAGAAGAGCTAACACAAGCAAGACAAAGTGCTATCGCCGCAACTGAGGCCAAGTCTCGATTTTTGGCAAACATGAGTCATGAAATCCGCACTCCATTGGGAGGGATTGTTAGCTTGTTGGAATTGTCAGAGCAATATGAAGTTGGTTATGAAGTTCAGAAAATCCATACAACGCTGAGTCAATCGGCGAATAACCTACTGCATATTGTTAACGATATACTCGATTTCTCGAAAATTGAAGCCGGTAAGCTGACCCTAGATTATCAGCCTGCAAGTCTAGATACATTGACCCTTAGAGTGACTCAGTTGCAGGCGAGGCAAGCTCACGCCAAAGGGTTACAGTTCAAATTTTGGTTAGACCCTGAGTTGAATGATTTAGTCTTAATGGATGATATTCGTATTGGACAGGTTTTAAATAACTTGTTGAGCAATGCCATTAAATTTACAGAATATGGAACCGTAGGTTTAGCGGCAAAGTTACTCGACCTGGATGGTGAACAGCAACAAATTTGTTTCGAGGTGTTTGACAGTGGCATCGGTATCAGTGAAGAACACATTCGAAACCTATTCCAACCTTTTGTTCAAGCCGATGAAGGAACCACGAGGAAATATGGTGGTTCAGGCCTTGGTCTGACTATCTCGAAGCAACTTATTGAACAAATGGGTGGCAGTCTTAACGTAACGAGTAAGATCAACATTGGTTCAACGTTCTCTATTACGCTGCCGCTTAAAACGCTCGCTGAAAATAACAGGGCGGACATGAATGGCAAGGTGGCGCTACTTACCAAAACGTTCATGCAGCAATCTGAATTAGAGAACTATCTAACATCTTGGGGTATTAAGGTTATCTCAAAGAATGTTCAGGTGACTAAAGAGCTCGCACACTGGGTCGATACCATTGAGCCTGATTTTGTGTTTATTCCTCATGAGCTAGATCAGAGCATTGATACGTTCGCCGAAAGCGTGCAGTTTATTTGTGTCAGTGAACAAGGAATGCTTTCGCCGGCGCCATGCAAATTGGGCTGGAATCTGTCAGCAAACCCATTGTTGCCTTCGCAGTTGATGCACTGTTTGCACAACTGTCCTGCGTTTGTGGAAGATGTTGTCCAAGATGATAATAATCTGAAATTGAGTACTGAGTCGCGCGAGTCTGCCAAACAGAATCAAAGACTTATCTTAATAGCGGAAGATCACCCAATCAATCAACAGATAATTCTTCAACAAATTGAGCAATTAGGTTTCCATGCCGATATGGTAGATAACGGCAAGGAAGCACTTGTTGCCTTAGATAATGAAGATTATGGGCTGCTAATTACCGATTGCCACATGCCTGAGATGGATGGCTACGAATTAACGAGGCAGATCCGAGTAAAAGAGCAGACCCAAAACCAACCTCGTCTTCCGATCATTGCGTTAACCGCAAACGCTGTGCAAGGCGAAAATGATAAGTGCTTTGAGATTGGTATGGATGACTTCTTATCAAAACCAACCAAATTAAGGGTGATTGGCGACACCATAATCAAACATCTTGATAAGGTGCAATCTGTTGTCGATAAGCCTTGTATTAGTTCCTCGGAGCCTAAAAGTGAGCCGAGCTCTGCTCCGATTGATCTCGCCAACTTAACCGAATTGTTTGGTGACCAAGATCTCGTCATGCAGATCATCACTGACTTTATCAAGAGCCATCAAGCTGACATGCCTCTGCTTCAAGCTGCGTGTGAACAGCGAGATCTCGAAGCCATTAAACAGGTAGCTCATAAGATGAAGGGAGCTGCAAAAATGGTAGGCACAGAGGACATTGCCAATCAATTGCAAACAATGGAATTGGTCTCCTTAAGTGACTTAGATGGTATTCAAGCACATTACGATAACCTCGAACAGCTGACGAACCAATTGAAGACTTATTGTTCAGAATCAATCAAACCATTTAAGGAGCTACCATGAACCAGCATGTTGTAGTGATAGAAGATCACCCTTTTCAATTGAATGTAATGGGGATGGTTTTAAAGAGTTTGGGTATGGAAAATGTCCAACCTTTTGAATGTGGATATAAGGCTCTAGAGTTTATTGAAGCCTCTTCTGTCGATTTGATCTTATGTGATCTGAATATGCCGATGATCGATGGTATCGAACTCCTAAAACGCCTTGCTGAGGCCGATTTTCAAGGCAATATCATCATCACAAGTGCGGAAAGCAAAACAGTGCTCGATGCCGCAAGGAAGATGTGTAAAGCGTTTAACCTGAATTTGCTTGGTGTTCTTGAGAAGCCAATAGCAAAAGAGTCGCTGTCAAAGTTAATTAACCTTAACTCTACAAAAGAAGCGGCTGCTTCTAATTCTAATAGCGACATCGTTATTACGGATGAAGACATAGCAAAAGCGGTAAGCAACCAAGAGTTTATGTTCTATTACCAACCGATAGTGTGTATCCATAGTGGTGAATGGCGAGAAAGTGAATCGCTAATTCGATGGCAGCACCCTCGTTATGGCGTACTCAGCCCTTTTTTCTTTTTGTCTCGGTTACTTGAGTCAGGAAAAATGGGAGAGGTGATGAAGTATTTAATCAATCAAGCGATCAATGAGAAGTCATTTCTCGGAGAGCGGAGATTTGCAATAAACCTGACAGTTAAAGATATTATTGACGGTGATATTGTTGATTATATCTTCGCTTTGATCGACCAAGGTGAACTTGAGACAGAGCAGATAAAATTGGAATTAACAGAATCTGATTTAGTTGAAAGTGTCGCTCTTGCTTTAGCGTCCACCACGAGGATATGCATGCGCGGTATTCCCCTGGCGATTGACGACTTTGGAACAGGTTACTCTTCACTCAAGCAATTAGATGACCTGCCATTTTCAGCACTGAAACTGGATATCGACTTTGTGAAAAACATTCAGAGCAGTCGTTCAAGCCATGCCATTGTTCGCGCTACTCTCTACTTGGCTCACTTATTAGAACTGAGTACGGTTGCTGAAGGGGTTGAGGATCATTCTCTTTGGATGGACATTCGTGAAATCAGTAATGTCGACACATTGGTTCAGGGCTATTTTATCGCTCGTCCAATGCCCGCTCGTAAACTATTAGAGTGGAAAGAAGACTGGGACAGCAAAATTAAAGAGCTGAACTTAATTAAAGAAATTAAATAAGCGGGCTTTGAACATAACGGTAAATTTGTTTAGTGAATGTGTTCGCTATTAAATATGAACAAACGTTACCATCAGCCACAACCAGCGCTAATGAAAAAACCTTATGCTATTGTCTCGCTATATCAACATTAAAGTACAGTTTATTGTACTGCTCTCAATAATATCTCTTAGCCTAGCTGCCATTATCTCAATAAATGTCTTTATTCATAATGATAATAGTCAGCGCCTAAAGCAGTTAGAGTCAAGTTACTACCCTGCACTTGAGCATGCGACGAAAATATATTCTCTTTTACCTAACGTGAAGCAACAGTTCGAAGCTGCTGTCGTGATGGAAGATGAGCAAGCTCTCGATTTTGCACGTCAAATTTCTTCTGAACTGCAAGTTGAAGCGAGTCGTGGTGCCGATGTTTTACCTTCACAAGCGACAGCTTTTAATAAACTGTCACAACAACTAGCAAGGTACACGGATTCTGCGTACGCGCTGAGCGAAGATTTTATTAATCTCAATGACTCTTTCGAGAGCCTGACCTCCAGAGCGAACCAACTTAGCACTGAATATGATTCATTAGTTGCGTTAAGCGAGACGTTACGTGCATCCGCGAGTCAGAAGGTCGTAGACACTATCTTGCACTCTGAAAAAGCCGCAAACGACGCTGCGAATCAATCTATTTGGTTAGGTGTGTTCTTTTTGATCTCTGTGATTTCGGTTGGTTACGCAATATTCAAATCGGTTATTAGCTCAATATTGCTTGTGACAGAAAAGATGAAGGCGATTGCGACTGGGGATGGTGACTTAACGGTACGCATCGACTACGCAGGAAAAGATGAGATATCAACGCTTGTTGAGAGTTTCAATCAATTCATTGAAAAGCTACAAGGCATTATCGCGAGTACGTTAAGCATTGGACACGAGCTTGAGGTTGTCAGCGACAAGATTCGTAGCGAGTCGAATCAAACCTTGGCTCTAAATAGCACTCAACGTGATCACATCGAAGAGGTTACCGAGGCGGTCAATAACATCATCGACCTCATAGAACAAGTTGTTAACTTTGCATCGCATGCAGATTCTCAAGCTCAAAAAGCCAATTCTAGTGCTCAAACAGGAACACAAGTGGTTCTTAAAACGAGTAAAGAAATTGAAGAGCTTGCGACAAACATCCGTGATACGGCCTGTAAGTTGAAAGAACTCGATCAGAATGCAAGCAATGTTGGCTCAATACTAAACACAATACAAAGTGTCGCTGAGCAAACGAATTTGTTAGCACTAAATGCTGCAATTGAAGCTGCGCGAGCTGGTGAACATGGCCGAGGCTTTGCTGTTGTGTCCGACGAAGTGCGCGTGTTAGCGAACAATACTCAACAATCCGCAACAGAAATTAATGCCTTGTTGGTCGACCTTAAGTCCGGCTCTAACGCTGCTGTTGGCGCTATGGACCAAGGCTTAGCGAGCTCGTCACAGGCGGTTGGAGACGCGCAAAACGCGGGTGACTATCTATTAGAAATTAGTGGCCAGGTAGAAGAAATTACCGAGCTCAACAAACAAATTGCAAGTACTACAGAGCATCAAGCTCGTGCTTCAAAACAAATCCACACCCATATGGATGATTTTAGACAGTGCTCTCATCAAGTGTCTCAGTCGACAGATCAACTCGAAGCTCTAAGTCACCAACTGAGTGGCATCGTTACAGAGCTGAGTAAATCAACATCACAATTTAAAGTATAACGGAGAACAACAATGACTAACTCCTCTTTTCGCTTATTGCCGTTAGCGGTAGCACTTGCGACTTCATTCGCTGCACACGCTACAGATGAGCAAAAATTGGCTGAGCTTGAAAACAAGGTCGCTATTCTTGAAGCAAAAGAACTAAATTCAGTCGCTGATAAGTTTAACTTCAACGGTTTTGCGTCTTTGAACATGCAACTTGGCAACCATAGCCATGGTTTCATGAAGTCAGAAAACAAAGTACGCTTTGAAGAAGGTTCTCTAATTGGTTTGCAGGGTGAGTTTGAAGTTAACGAATCTACTTCAGCTGTAGTGCAAATGGTTGCTCGAGGCACTAAGAAAGAAAACTGGACACCGGATGTTGAGTGGGCATTTCTAAGCCATAAAGTAACACCAAACCTGACACTTCGTGGCGGTAAGCTACGTCTTCCTCTTTTCATGTACTCTGACTACCTAGAGGTGGGTTACGCTCAAACAAGCGTTCGCGTACCTAGCGAAGTATACGGCCCAGTCGTTCTTACATCACTGACTGGTGGGGATTTCATTTACGATATTGAGTTGGAAGATAGCACAGCATCATTCCAAGGGTTTGTAGGAGCACAAAAGCTTTCAGCTTCTAAGCATACCTATAGTGCCGATACTCAGTTCGATGATATCGTTGGTGGGGTGATCAACTGGACCGACGACACTTGGACATTACGTGCGGTTTACGCTCAAGCAACAGTTAGCTCAAGCACTAATTGGATCTTAGATAATGACCCACTAAATCTGGGGAATTCGTATGAAATGCAGAATACTAAATTCAATGATGAAAAAGCGAAATTTTACGGTATTGGTGGTCGATACGACAACGGTAACCTAGCGCTTGTTTCAGAAGTGACTCGCACTACAGTAGAAGGTTTTTACCAAGATGTAGATGCAGCTTACCTGACAGTATCTTACCGTGTGAACGAATTCACACCTTACGTGACTGCTGCGCATATGGAGACAACAGACGATGCTGAGCGCAATGGCCAAGTGAAAAGTACAGGTATGAAAGCGCTATTAGGCACCGGAAGCCCGAATGATTACAAGTCAGCAAAATACGTTGCAAGTGGCTTAAATGTTCAACGCACAACTTACAGCATCGGTACTCGTTGGGACTTTATGCCTAATATCGCGCTGAAAGGTGATGTTAGCTACCTAACCAACTTCGGTTCAACTAATGGTGGTGTTAACGCATCTTACAAGAACGAAGACAACATCTTGTACACAGTTAAAGTTGACGCGGTATTTTAAGGAAGAGAATTATGTTTAAAAAAGCATTGGTAGCCGCTGCTCTTCTTAGCAGCATGAACGCTTTCGCTGGTTTGGTTGTTGTTGGCAACCCATCAATGAATGAGCTTGACGCTTCAACAGTTAAAAAACTGTATCTAGGTAAAGCAAAGTCTCTACAGATTGAAGCGGTAGACTTGGAAGACGGTCACCCACTTAAGGGTACTTTTCACCAAGCAATTACAAAGAAGACAGAAGCACAGCTTCAAGCTTACTGGGCAAAGCGAGTATTTACGGGTAAAGGTCAACCACCTAAAGCTGTAGGTCAAGAAAGCTTAGCGAAAGACATGGTCGCTAGCTCTTCAAACAAAATTGCTTATATCGATGACTCTTTAGTTGATAGTTCAGTTAAGGTTCTTCTAAAGCTTTAAGCTTTAAGCTTTAAGCTTTAAGCTTTAAGCTTGAGCTATAAAATAAAAGCTTGAGCTATAAAATAAAAGCTTGAGCTGCAAAGTAAAGGCTTTTCGTGTGGCGCTCTAATAGGGCGCCACTCTTACATTGGCTTACATACTGCTCGAACTCTCTTACTTACCGCTTACACTCGCTTGTCAATTTTCTATCCTATTGTTTTATAAGGCAATCTTACTGGTTGTTTTTTGTTCTGTTTTCTAAAAAATCCAAATTTTTTATATTTTTATTCATTTAGTTTGTTTGATATAAAAATGGGCATGTTGAGATTATTTGGTTGAGTTATAGAATGCGCGGGTAATATAAACAAATAGGTGAGGATACAATCTGATGCTAAATGACAAAAGAACAAAAATCTTGAGCTCAGCAGAAAAGCTATTTATTTCTCAGCCTTATAGTAAAGTTTCAATTCGGTCTATTGCTAAGTCTGCGGGTGTAAGCCCCGCGTTAATTCTTTATTACTTTAATAACAAAGAGCAATTGTTTGATCAGCTCATCGAAGAGCATACAAGTCGTTTTCAAGAGCAGTTCTCAAAGTATCAGAGAGTGGATGGAATACAACTACAACACTTACTTTCTGAACTTATCGAGTTTTGGGAAGCTTCGCCTAACATCTTTTTACTATTCACTTTTGGCGGAAGTTCATACAATTACGAAAATGTTCAACGCCTTAAAGAGTCTAAGTTTGGTTACACCTACAATAAGACTCTTGAAAATCTTCTTTATTTAGTTGATGGCTGTAACGAGTCAAACTTTCATTATTACCAGATGCTAGTTACGTCGTTAGTGTCTCAACCATATTTAGCAAACAAGCAACAAAAATATAACAATGACAACTCTACGTTTAACCTTATGCAATACCAAGAGGTTATAGCTAGCTTATTTAAAGAAGAGACTCGCTTTGCTTATTAAATAACTGCTTATTAAATGAATTATTCGTAAGTTACATTTTGGGTTTTTAAGTCTTAACTCCTAATTCCTCAAAAACTGACACGAAAAAACGCCGCTCATTTGAGCTAACACTGATCATTTAAGCATTTTCCTGATCAGTTGAACGATCCTACAGATGGTT
>NZ_JBGOOI010000021.1:0-65844 GCF_041439605.1 Vibrio sp. 1F169
CAGCTGACGCTGTTGGCTTAGTAGAAAAACTGTCAACGTATTTTAGGACGAGACAATGAGTAAAGTTTGTTTGATGACTAAAGAAGAATAGGTTTACCCGTATTGCTCAATGAGTCCATTGGCGAGCACAAGGGCAATAGCGAACATCATGGTTGCTACCGCGATATCGATGCCTTTCTTAACTTTGGGTTTCGATAGCGTTGGGCCTAGCTTTGCAGCGCCTAATGACAAAGAGTAAAACCACACGAATGAAGCTAAGATAGTCCCCATAGCAAAAGCTATTCTATCGTTGCCTTCAAACTGCCCGCCTATGGATCCAAGAATCACTACAGTATCTAAATAAAGATGCGGGTTTAATACGGTTACTGCCAATGCACCTAAAACAACGGTGCGCTTGCCACGAGCCAATATCTCTCCCTTTGATTCGTCACTGGTGCCCGTTCTGAACGCACTGCGCAGTGACAATAAACCATAAACGGTTAGGAATGCGATACCACCCAATGTCACAGAGGTAAGCAGCAATTCATTTTTAGACAGAATTGCTCCGCCACCAAAAATACCCAATGAGATAAACAGGGTATCGAGCAGGCTACAAATCGTTGCAGTCGTTAAATGATGATTGCGTTTTATGCCTTGATTTAGGACGTACGCATTTTGTGCGCCTATCGGGATTATCATACTTGCCCCTAGACCAAAACCTTGTAATAAAACCCAAAAACTCATTTTAACCTCCACTTAATTAACGATATTTACGTGCTATGTGGCGAAGATACTCCGACCCTTTAAATAAGTATAATTAATGATTTTAATCTATTATTAGAGTTGCTAATGTGGTGTTGGGTTAGCTTAAAAAGGAAGCAAATTGATGCGTGGATTGGATTATAAATGGATTGAAGCACTGGATGCCGTTGTGAAACAACGTAGCTTTGAGAGAGCCGCTGAGCAGTTATACATCTCCCAATCAGCGGTGTCCCAACGTATCAAGCAGCTAGAAAAGTGGTTAGCCCAGCCTGCGCTGGTGAGAGAAAACCCACCAAGACCTACACCAGCAGGAAAAAAGCTGTTGGGTTTGTATCGTCGTGTTCGCTTGTTAGAGCACGAGCTTGTGCCTGAGTTAATGAATGAAGAGGGTACTCAACCACTATCGATATCCATAGCCACCAACGCTGATAGTTTGGCGACATGGTTGTTACCTGCACTGTCGGATGTGATGAAGTCTCGTCAAGTCGAGTTGAACCTCGCGATTCATGGTGAGTCTAGAACCATTGAAAAAATTAAAAGCGGTGAGGTTGCCGGTGCGATCAGTTTGGAACCTCAAGCGATTCCTGGGTGCAGTGCAGACTACCTCGGTAGGATGGATTATGTGTGTGTGGCGAGCCCTGATTTTCATCAGCGTTACTTTTCAGAGGGCGTAAACTACGCCACCTTAAGCAAAGCGCCTGCGGTTTCTTATGATCAATACGATGATCTGCATAAGAAGTTTCTGCATGACCATTTTAACGTACCGAGAGACAGTGTGATCAATCATACGGTCGGCAGTTCAGAAGCATTTGTGCGCTTGGCATTATCGGGTGTTGCCTATTGCTTGATTCCTCGATTGCAGATTATCGAGGAACTAGAGTCTGGTGCTCTGATTGATATTACCCCTGGCTTTCTGCTGTCTTATCGCATCTATTGGCACCATTGGCAGCTTGAGAGCGGGGTGCTAAAAGAGGTATCCCAAGCGATATTAAGTTTTGCTCACAATCATTTACCTCAGTAAGTTGTTGGTTTTTTCAGCGTCAAAGTTCTGTTAGATGTGCACAATCAGGATTGGCTAAACGATAAATTACTCTATGATGGAAGGACATTTGTTTAGCATAGGTCTACCTAATGAAGTTTGTACCAAAGATGTTAGCAACGTCTCTTACTCTTACTGCTGCGTTGAGTGCTGTGAGCTTTCCATCACTGGCTGACTCTCCATCCTTTCCGCATATTTCAACAACAGGTTATGGTGAAGTCATCGCGACACCAGATATGGCGACATTCTCAGTGAGAGTGGTAGAGTCAACGATGACGGCTGAACAGGCTAAAAGTACTGTTGATAAAGTGGTAACGGGCTTTCTAAATAAGCTGCACCAAGCCGGCGTAGATGAGGCGAGCGTACACAGCTCTAATCTGTACCTATCTCCTCAGTACCATTATCCAAAAGATGGCAAACCAGAATTGGTTGGCTACCGCGCTTCACGTAATGTGAGCGTTCAAGTGAATGAACTCGCTAATCTCAATGAGTACATGGATATTGCAATAGGACAGGGTATTAACCAGATCGATAACATCCAGCTGCAAGTTCGTGACCAAGCTAAGTATCAAGAGCAAGCACGCTTAGAAGCAATCAAAGATGCGACATCAAAAGCTAAATCATTAGCGAGTGGTTTTGAGCGTGAGCTAGGTGATGTTTGGCGTGTTGATTACAACGCACAATCTTCTCAGCCTGTGCTAATGCGTTCAATGGCGATGGATGCAAGAACAGAATCGAACTCTTATGAAGACTCAACGATCACCATTCGTGATCGTGTCAACGTGATCTACCAATTAGAAGAGTAGTGAACGCACCTTAAGAAGGTTTTGGATCATCATGATCTTTTTACCTACGATAGGCCAAATACTAGAAAGGCTCTCATGATGAGAGCCTTTTTTATGCATTTTTAGTGCGATGATTAGTGAAGAAGACGAGCACGGATTGTGCCTTCGATCTCTTTCAGTTTAAGCAGTGCTTCTTCAGAGCGATCGGCTTCTACATCGATAACAACATAACCCATATCCGCTGCAGTCTGTAGGTACTGACCCGCGATGTTGATCCCTTCTTCTGCGAAGATGGTGTTGATCTGAGTTAGGATACCTGGGCGGTTTTCGTGAATGTGTAGCAAGCGAGATGTGCCCGTATGCAATGGCAGTGATACCTCTGGGAAGTTAACACTTGATAGCGTAGAGCCGTTATCAGAGTATTTCGCTAGTTTTCCTGCCACTTCAACTCCGATGTTCTCTTGTGCTTCTTGAGTTGAACCACCCACGTGAGGCGTTAGAATCACGTTATCGAACTGCATTAATGGAGACTCAAACGGGTCTGCATTGGTTTTTGGTTCTGTTGGGAAAACATCAATAGCCGCACCAGAAAGGTGACCAGAATCCAGAGCGCCACACAGAGCAGGGATGTCAACTACCGTGCCACGAGCTGCATTGATAAAGATAGAGCCAGGCTTCATGCGCTCGAACTCTTCTTTACCCATCATGTCTTTAGTTTCATTGGTTTCAGGTACGTGTAAAGAGATCACGTCACACTTATTCAGCAACTCGGTCATAGTATGAACTTGAGTGGCATTACCTAGAGACAGCTTGTTTTCGATATCGTAAAAGTAAACACGCATACCAAGGTTTTCAGCAATAATACCCAGCTGAGTACCGATGTGACCGTAGCCAATAATACCTAAACGCTTACCACGAGCTTCGTAAGAGTTGTCTGCACTCTTTTTCCAGATACCACGGTGAGCAAGAGCATTCTTCTCTGGAATACCGCGAAGCAGTAATAGAACCTGACCTAGAACGAGTTCAGCAACACTTCGAGTGTTGGAGAACGGTGCATTGAAAACAGGGATACCGCGCTTTGCTGCTGCTTGAAGGTTGACTTGGTTAGTACCAATACAGAAACAACCGACTGCAACCAGCTTTTCAGCCGCATCAATAACTTCTTGGGAGATGTTGGTGCGAGAACGGATACCAATGAAGTGAGCATCTTTAACTGCTTCAAGAAGTTCATCTTCAGGTAGTGAGCCTTTGTGGTACTCAATGTTTGTGTAACCAGCGGCTTGCAGTACTTCTACAGAAGAAGGGTGAAGACCTTCTAGAAGTAGAATTTTTATTTTTTCTTTTTCCAGTGAAACTTTGGCCATTGTTCTCGTCCTTAAAATGGAAAGGTTGGGCAAATGCGGCGCACGTGCTACAAAATGGCTGAAAGGGGAACAAATTCACCACTTTGTTAGGAGACAAACGTTTTCCCTGTGCGTCTTCTGAACAATAAAGTAACAAAAAAAAAATGTTTTGGGTAAGAAAATTACGGAATAAGACATAATTTTACAGCAATAAAGCAAAAAAAACGGCGCCCTAGGGCACCGTCTGTAATGAAGTAACAGAAAAACTCAATCTTCTATTATTTATTCTTCGATTTTTGCGCCTTCAGGCGTGCCAGTGATAACTACATCAGCACCACGGTGAGCGAACAGACCAACCGTTACCACACCAGCGATACCATTGATGATATCTTCTAGCTGTTTTGGGTTTTCGATCGCCATGCCGTACACATCTAGGATCACGTTGCCGTTATCGGTTGTGCAGCCTTCGCGGTAAACTGGGTCACCACCAAGTTTTACTAATTCACGAGCAACGTATGAGCGTGCCATTGGGATAACTTCAACAGGCAGTGGGAATTTACCCAACACATCAACTGCTTTGGTACCATCAACGATACAAATAAACTTATCAGAGATAGCTGCTACGATTTTTTCACGAGTCAAAGCAGCGCCGCCGCCTTTGATCATATCGCGAGAACCGTTAATCTCGTCAGCGCCATCAACATAGATGTCTAGCTTGAATACGTCGTTGCATTCGAATACTTTGATTTCTAGCGCTTCTAGTTTTTCAGTAGAGGCTACAGAGCTTGAAACCGCACCCTTGATTTTGTCTTTCATTGTGCCAAGTGCGTCGATGAAGTGATTTACTGTTGAGCCAGTACCTACACCTACAATGCTGCCTTCTTCAACATATTGAAGTGCTGCCCAGCCCGCTGCTTTTTTCATTTCATCTTGAGTCATGCCATTCTCCTGAATAAGGTCTTGCGCTTTGAATTAATCGTTTGCGTAATGATGAAGTTAACGTTTAGATATTGGGGTAACTTTTGGATATCGAGGTTAACGTTTGCGGCGCGATTATAGCGCTTTAATGGTTGTTTTCCCATTGCCAAGTTTTACTCGGAGTCACGATTTTAGGTAACGGAATGTCCCATTCTTCAATTGGCAGTGTATCGACATGCTGGCAATCATGAGCCAAACCAATTGGCGTTGCGCCTTCACCCGTCTCGAACCATCGAGCCAAGGTGCGATCGTAATATCCGCCGCCCATGCCTAAGCGATGCCCTTGAGAGTCAAAGCCTACAAGGGGAGTCAGAATGAGATCGAGTTGCTGACAAGGTTTAACCAGCATTTGATTGAGCTGAGGTTCGACAATGCCGTACTTATTCAAAACAGTGGGTGTGGTTGGAGAGTAATGTAGAAACAGCAGATGTCCGGTAGAGAAGGGGTGTAATACTGGTAAATAAGTTTGCTTGCCTTGCGCCCATAACCATTCAATTAAAGGCTGGGTATCGAGTTCGCCATCAATCGAAATATAGAGGGCGATATGTTGAGCTGACTGAATCTCATCAAGCTGAGAGCACTGCTTAACTAAGTCTATACCGGATTGAGTTTGTTGGTCGCCAGATAAGGCATTGCGTTTGATACGGATCTGTTTGCGAAATTCGCTGCGTGTGAGCGTCTTCATAAGAAGGGATACCCCAAAGTGCCGTTGAGAATAGATGGCCCTTGAACCAGCGAGTTCAAGGCGGATCAGCAATGATTACCGTAGGCTTCTCGGCGGACCGAGCATGCTCAATAGCACTCAAGTACTAACCCTTAGGGATTGCTTATCGGCTCGGGGACGTGAATCCTCTGACAAACACTCCAGGGTAAATTTTGTGTACGCTATTGCTGTCCGTGCTTAACTTTACTGAGGACATCTGAAAGTGATGTCGTGAGCTGTTCCATTCGCTCGGTCAGTGCGTTTTGTTCATCATTTGCTTCAAACTTCTTGGTTTGTAATTCATAGCAAATGTTCAGAGCTGCGATCGTTAGCAGCTTCACTTCATTGGTTACCTTAGTACGTTCAGCCATCTCTTTCAATCGATTATCAAGATCGGCCGCCGCTGCAATCAATGACTCTTCTTGCCCTGGGGGACAATTCACTCGAGTCAGTTTTCCTAATATTTCAACGTCTACCGCTTGATTACTCATGATGGATGAACTCTTTAACGCACTATTTAAGGCTGTTGCTCTTTATCATTTTTTGAGAAAGAAAAAGTGCAAGTACCGATGAGGAAGCAATCTCCTCTGAGGGAGAAACTATAGGTAAACCGCTATTAAGATTCAAGCTTTTCAGAGTGACTGTTTGTAAATGAGAGCTTGAGCACACAGTAATTCAGCAAATTGAACAATTGGTAGTCAGTCATCCTTCAATTGCTCAGGATCGACGCTTACCAGAATTGGGGTGAAGTGGTACGATTATACTATCGATATAAAGAATAACTGAGCGAGCTATCTGATGAGCGAAACTACTTTACCTGACTACCTAACGGTTGCGACTGAACTTCAATCGGCAAGCCTAGCCGTAAATCCTGCTGAGATGCATGGTTTATTAACGGGTATGTTGAGCGGAGGCTTAAACCTAGCAGATAAAAGCTGGCAACCACTTATCTTTGATTACACCAATGAAGGAATGGGGTGGCCAGATCGCGCATTAACGTTAGCGGAAGCGACATTAAAGGTGACGACCAGCGAAATCACAGGTTCAGGCATGGAACTGTCTATGTTGCTGCCTGATGAAGACGCAAGCGCAAGCTTGTTTGATTTGGCTGATGGTGTGTCAGATTGGATTAACCACTTTATCTCTGGTTTAGGCTTGGTTGGCGCTCAATTGAATAAAGCGTCTGACGGTACCAAAGAAGCATTAGCTGATCTTGAAGAGATGGCAAAGCTAGGCATTGACGAAGACGATGATATGGAAGAGCAAGCGCAGCTTCTAGAGCACGTTATTGAACACGTAAAAGCGTGTGCACTAACGATTCATGCTGAATTCGGTGCTCGCCCATCTGAAGATGCAGCTCCAACCATTCATTAATCCGCTTGTCGGTTTGAGGTTATAATGGCTCAGTATGATGTTGTAATTGCTGGTGGCGCAATGGCGGGGGCGACCTTAGCCCTTGCTCTGAATCACCTTAGTCAAGGTTCTCTATCGATCGCGGTAGTAGAGCCTTATCAGGTTGATCATCAAGCTCACCCAGGCTTTGATTCTCGTTCGATTGCTTTGTCTTATGGCACGGTGCAGATCCTCGATTCTTTGCAGTTGTGGCAATCTATCGCTCCCGTAGCAACCCCGATCAAAGATATTCATGTATCAGATCGAGGTCATGCTGGGATGACAGACATCTACAGTGAAGATCTTGCTGTTGATGCGCTTGGCTATGTGGTGGAGTTGGCGGATGTGGGGCGAATCTATCAGCAGAAGCTTGAATCAGAAGCTGCAATTACGATGCTTTGCCCTGAGTCTGTTAGAACCGTTGAACGTAATGAATCGTTAACGACGATTGAGCTGACAAGTGGGCAGACAGTAAGCACTAAGTTATTGGTTGCAGCTGACGGTGCTATCTCAACCTGTTGTCAGCAACTGAATATCCCATTGAGCGAACATGACTTTGAACAAGTCGCTGTGATTGCCAATATTGTTGCTAGTGAGCCCCATCAAGGTCGAGCCTTTGAGCGTTTTACTCATCATGGGCCAGTTGCTCTGTTACCGATGAGCGACAACCGTTTATCGCTAGTTTGGTGTTTGTCACCGGAACAAGCACAAAAAGTGGTGGCCTTAAACGACAACGAATTTCTTGAGCAGTTACAGAATGACTTCGGTTGGCGACTTGGCCGACTAGAGAAAGTCGGTAAGCGTGCGAGCTACCCACTGATTCTTCGCCACCGACAGCAAAATATCTCTCATCGATTTGCCATTGTTGGCAATGCTGCTCAAACACTTCACCCTATTGCGGGGCAAGGTTTTAATCTTGGCATTCGTGATGTGGCTTCCTTGGCGGAAGAATTATGTACTCAATTGGATGATGTAGGTCGTTACACAGGTCTTGTTAACTTTAGAAAGCGCAGAGAACAAGACAGAGACACGACGATTACGTTGACTTCAAGCCTAGTTCATCTGTTCTCAAACGATTTTTTGACCGCTCGTATTGGGCGAAACCTTGGGTTAGCCGTAATTGATAACCTCCCACCACTTAAAGGTCCACTTTTGCGTCATACGCTTGGCCTAGTAGAAAGATAAGGTAATAAATAATGATGCAAAGTGTTGATATCGCGATTGTTGGCGGTGGCATGGTTGGCCTAGCGCTTGCGGCTGCACTGAAAGACAGCGATCTAAGAATTGCGGTCATTGAAGGCAGAGCGCCTAACGAAGGGCTTAGCGAATTGCCTGATGTGCGTGTGTCGGCATTGAGCCGCTCGAGTGAAGTGATTCTTCGCAATCTAGGCGCATGGCAAGGTATCGAACAAAGACGTGCTGCGCCCTACCAAGCGATGGAAGTGTGGGAACAAGACAGCTTTGCTCGCATTGAGTTTGACTCAACACGCTTAGCACAGCCTAACCTAGGCCATATTGTAGAAAACCGCGTAATCCAATTAGCGCTGCTTGATCAGGTTAAGAAGCAAGATAACGTCAGCCTATACATGCCTGCAACGTGTAAAACGATGGCGATTGGTGAGAGCGAAGCATGGCTAACGTTAGACAACGGCCAAGCGCTGACAGCAAAGTTAGTTGTTGGAGCTGACGGTGCAAACTCTTGGGTTCGCAAGCAACAAGATATCCCATTAACTCATTGGGATTACGGCCACAGTGCGATTGTCGCGAACATCAAAACCTCAGAGCAGCACCATAGCGTTGCTCGTCAAATATTTACACCGCAAGGGCCGTTGGCGTTCCTGCCAATGCAACCAACGAATATGAGCTCGATAGTTTGGTCTACGGAGCCTAATCGTGCCGAGAAGCTTGTATCAATGTCGGATGCTGATTTTAATAAGCAGCTAACGGCAGAGTTCGACTCAAAGCTTGGATTATGCGAAGTGGTTGGTGACCGTTTTGCCTTCCCACTGCGCATGCGTTATGCACGTGACTTTGCTGTAGAGCGTGTCGCTTTGGTGGGTGATGCTGCTCATACTATTCACCCATTAGCAGGGCAAGGTGTGAACCTTGGTCTATTAGACGCAGCAAGCTTAGCGCAAGAGCTGTTAACGCTATGGGCTTCTGGTGAGGATATTGGCACCAAGCGCAACCTTCGTGGCTATGAGCGCTGGAGAAAAGCTGAGGCGGCGAAAATGATTGCTTCAATGCAGGGCTTTAAAGATCTGTTTGAAGGCGATAATCCGGCTAAGAAGCTGATTCGTGGTATCGGTATGAAGCTTGCTGGTCAATTACCGGGTGCGAAAGATGAGATAATGAAGCGAGCGCTGGGGTTGTCGGGCAATCTTCCGGATTTAGCTAGGCGCCCCGTAGCACACCGGTAGTCGCGTGAGATGGATTGCTGTTGATGGTCAGTAGCTAAAGTTGATAGCAATTGACGACATCAAGAACACGAAAAAAGGGTTGGCATAATGCCAACCCTTTTTGTTTTTAATTCTTTAGACTATCAGATCATGCGTACGCGCAGCGCAGTTTCATGATTTCACTATTTATTTCTTTCACGGTTTGGAAGTGACGCTTCTCTGCTCGGTCTGGTAGTACGAGTTTACCGTTATCAAACTCAAATTTACCTACGCCGTAAATGTAGATTCGTCCTTTGAAAAGTCGACTTACATGTTTAGCAATCATACTCGGTGTATAGCGCTTAAACAGTCTCATTTTTAATTATCCTTATATTTACCTAGCCTGCATATTATAGAAAAACTCCGAGATAATTATTGTGATAAGCATGGAGTAATATGCAGTAGAGTTGACGTTAATTAGATATTTGTGCTGTTCTAAGCACTTTCTTCAGTAAATATCTATTTTTACGTGAGCTCCTCCCCAAAATAGTACTGAGTAGTGAACTGCTACGAACTTTCCTGTCCGGTATTAAGCAGTGCTAATGTTACAAGTATAAGAATAGGCGGGATTTTTTTGTTTGTGTAATCAAATTGTAAATTTTGAACAAAAAAAAGCCCGTCTAAAACGGGCGAATAGTCACAGATGCATTACACAAAAGTGGATACTGATGTTACTCAGTGGATTCACTTGTACTGATTTGCTTAAAGGCTAGTCAGTAAAATCACAATAACGCAAATTCAACCTTGTGACTACTTATGCTTTTATTTTGAGTAACTATTTAAGGTGAGTGTGTTTTTCTTATGACGAAGTTCACACTAAAAATGTACTCAATGAAATATTAAAATGAAGTTTGCGAAGCATGATCTGTTCGAAACGTTCATCGACTGATGTCAGCGACGATCGGTGCACATAGTGCTATGAGATCATTGGGATCCAACGCAACGCCAGCCATTCGATCACCCGAGCTAATGGTAACGGTCGAGTTGCTCTGAATGGAAGGATCAAAAATGATCGGCATGTATCTCTTTAGAGCAATAGGCCCAACACATCCAGCTTTAAAGCCGGTGATGGCTTCAACATCAGCGAGTGATACGCAGGTCATTCGACGGCAATTCAGTACCGAGCGTACTTTCTTTGGATCGATAGAGCGATCACCAGGAGTACAGGCCAACGCATACTGGTTTCCCATATCCTTAAGCAGGATGCACTTGACCATTTGAGAGGCATTAATACCTCGTTCTTGCGCTGTCTCTTCGATGCTGGTGGTTGGCTTGCTTTGCACCAACAGGCGATAGTCCACCTGCTGTTGATCTAACCATTGTGTAATCAGTGTTTCCACGTGGCTACTCTTCGTCAAGGCTGTAAGGCAGTGGCAGAATGTTCCATATTTGCTCAGGTTGCGCAGTCAATCGAAGCTGAACATCGTCATCAAGGTTGTTTGGCAACACCATCAAACCAATCGCCTGATTATCAGCAAATTGATAGACGTTTAATAGTCGGCCTGCACCGCGCCAGTTCTCACCTACGCTGCGCTCTAGTTCAATCGTATTCTCTAGAGACAATACATCTGAACTCGTTCCTGAAACAATGCGCATTTCACGCTTGTTCATGCCACGGTATTTAGCACGAGCAACTGTTTCTTGACCTGTGTAACAGCCTTTTGAAAAGCTGATACCGCCAATCGCTTGCAGGTTGAGTGCTTGAGGGATGTGTTCGTTTTGCTCTGCTTTCGATAGGTTCGGCTGAGCATCAAGAATTTCATGATACTGCCAAAGCGCTTCTGATACTTTTTCTGCAGTGCTGCTTGATACCAAGGCTTCTGCTGCTTCTTGCGTAACAAGTAGAGCCCAACGGTTGTCAGAGACTTGAACAGCGGTGCCACCAGAGATTACACGCACTTTACCTTGGCTTTCTGAAATTGAGTCAATGTATTGATCAGCTGACGCGCCCATCACACCGATAACAACGTCAGACGTTTGCTCGATATCAACCTTAGAGAATACGGCGTATTTCTTGATTTCAACTAATTCGATTTCAATCGCAGACTTAGGCTGCATAAGAGCGTAGCCACCATTGTGGTGGAACAAACGAAAGATACTCCAAACCTTTCCTTTCGCATCACAATGCGCGCCTAACGTGGATTCATCATTAGGAAGAGTGACGACATCGCACGTTACTTGACCTTGCAGGTACGACTTTTTGTCATCGCCTATCATGGTGATTGCACTCCAGTCTGACACGTGTGTCATCATCAGATCTGGAAGCGATTCATTTTGCGTATGAGCGAGCGGCTGAAATGTGTTTTTCCAATCCATTTTATCTTTCCTAAGAATTTTATTTGGCTCTATGTTAATCCGGTTCTGTTTCTTTGTCAGCTTAGGTTTTTTTGTGAGCTTAGATAGGGACTGTGACTCACATAGTAGTTGCAGAGCGTATGACTTGTTACACTCCGAGAAAGAAAAATTATAGGTGAGGATAGCCAATGTACACTGCAGAGCAGAAAGCACGAATTAAATGGGGTTGCCGTCGTGGCATGTTGGAACTTGACGTAGTTATCATGCCATTTTTCGAAGAGTGTTTTGATTCATTGCAAGAGCAGGAGCAGCGTGAGTTTGTTTCTCTATTAGAGTGTGATGACCCAGACCTGTTTACTTGGGTAATGGGACACGGACGCAGTGAAAACCTAGGCCATGCTTCAATGGTTGATAAAATTGTCGCGCATAACCTCAGCAAGGTTCGTTAAGCTTCAGCTTAACCCTTCGTATTCCGCATTATTTGCAAAAGGCACTGTTTTTGGGTGCCTTTTGTTTTTCATCGTTTTCTCTTCTATTCCACTCGCTGTTGCCCTCTATTGTTTAGCTTTAGTGTTCAGTTTGTTTAAAGCCAATCATGTAATCTTGAATACAGCACATGGGTGCTTTGACTATAAAGAAGATGGCGAGATCCGACTCAATGAGCAAGCCTACACACTTAAGTCCGTTGATAAGATCTGGGCGCAGTTCTTCGTTAAATTGCAGTTTGAGTGCGGATATTCAGTCTTGTTGTGGCGAGATAGTTGCAATGAACGTGAATATCGACACTTCTTGGCGCATTTACAACGAGTCCGTTTGATAAACGAAAGCATTGGATAAACAAGAACCAAAGATAAAAGAAAGGGAGCGCTAGGCTCCCTGTCGTCTTTTTCCATGACCAAAAATTAAGACTGGCTTTTCTCTGGTGTCAGAATGGTTGGGCCGCTGTCTTCTGCAAGTTCAGGGTAATCCAGCGTGTAGTGTAGGCCGCGGCTCTCTTTACGTTGCATTGCACAGCGAACCATCAACTCAGCCACTTGTAGTAAGTTACGCAGTTCTAATAGGTTATTTGAAACCTTAAAGTAGCTGTAGTACTCATGAGTTTCCTGCTGCAACATCTGAATGCGGCGCATTGCACGTTCAAGGCGTTTGTCCGTTCGAACAATACCCATGTAATCCCACATGAACAGTCTTAGCTCGTGCCAGTTGTGTTGAATGATCACTTCTTCATCACTGTTGGTGACTTGGCTTTCATCCCATGCCGGAAGTTCAGCGCACAGTTGAGATTGGTCGATGTTTTCAACGATATCTTTTGCGGCTGCCCACGCGTATACCACACACTCAAGCAGTGAATTTGAAGCCATACGGTTTGCACCGTGCAAGCCGGTATAACTCACTTCGCCAATCGCATATAGGTTAGTGAGGTCAGTTTGACCTTGCTTATTGACCATGACACCACCACAAGTGTAGTGAGCAGCCGGTACGATTGGAATCGGTTCTTTGGTCATATCAATCCCCAAATCCATCAAGCGAGTATGGATCATTGGGAAATGCGTCGTGATGAATTCTTCAGGTTTGTGGCTGATATCAACATACATGCAGTCAGCACCTAAGCGCTTCATTTCAAAGTCAATCGCACGAGCAACCACATCACGTGGAGCCAATTCACCGCGCTCATCGAAGTCCTTCATAAAGCGAGACCCATCTGGGCGACGTAAATAGGCACCTTCACCACGCAATGCTTCCGTTAGTAGGAAGTTACGCGCTTCTGGGTGGAATAAGCAAGTCGGGTGGAACTGGTTGAACTCAAGGTTTGCCACACGACAACCCGCACGCCAAGCGATAGCAATACCATCACCTGAAGAGACATCTGGGTTAGAGGTGTATTGGTAAACCTTTGAAGCGCCGCCTGTTGCTAATACAACAAATTTAGCGCGCACGGTTTCAACGTGTTCTTGGTTACGGTTCCAAATATAGGCACCGATAACCTTGTCTTTCGAACCACCTATCTTATCTTCGGTGATTAAATCCAGCGCATTATGACGCTCGAAGATCTCGATATTTGGGTGATTCTTGACGTTATCTTGCAGTGACGTTTGCATCGCCATACCAGTTGCATCGGCAGCGTGCAGAATTCTGCGGTGACTGTGGCCGCCCTCACGAGTGAGGTGATATTTTGGTTGGCCTTCTGTGCTGTTCTCATCTTTATCAAATGGAACACCACCATCAATCAGCCATTGCACACACTCTTTAGCATTTTCAGCAATGAATTGAACTGTATCTTCTTCGCATAACCCAGCCCCAGCAATTTGAGTATCTTCTACATGAGACTCAATACTGTCCGATTCATCGAACACCGCCGCAATACCACCTTGTGCGTAATACGTCGATCCTTCGCTGCGTGGTCCTTTGCTTAATACAATTACTTTTGCATGTTCTGCTACGCGTAAGGCTAATGACAAGCCTGCCGCACCACTTCCTACCACTAATACATCACACTGATGTTCACGGTTTGCGTTCATAAAACTTATTAAATCCCGGGCTATAGTCGAGTTGTCCATGCTCAATTGACTTCGTCTTGTTTTAGGAGTTTGGGTAAGACTGTTATAATCTTTCCCTAGTCATCCTAAAACACGACACAAAATCAATATATAGACAGCTATCTAGAAATATTTAATTGCTCAATACCATTGCTTTTGCTCAAGTTTCCCCAAATTGATAGGGATAACTATTTTTATTACATCACATTGTGAAACAATAATGGCAAATAATTTTAGGAAAGTTGGAACTTTCGGTATTTGGCTTAGTCACAATAGTGCTCTTGTAGACGGTGGTGTCAATACTACATTTCGCATAATTAGTACCCATATCTGTGAAGGTAAGGGTTATAACAATAGGAGTACCCGCTCGAATGAACGAGCAGCTAACCGATCAAGTGTTGATTGAGCGAGTTCAGAGTGGAGATAAGCAGGCATTTAACTTATTAGTGGTTAAGTATCAAAACAAAGTTTGTAATCTTATCTCTCGATACGTGAATAATTCCGGTGATGTACCTGATGTAGCACAAGAAGCTTTTATTAAAGCTTACCGCGCGATACCTAACTTTCGTGGTGAGAGTGCTTTCTATACATGGTTGTACCGAATTGCCGTGAACACCGCTAAAAATCATATTGTTGCCCAGAGCCGCAGGCCGCCAGCAACAGATGTAGATGCAGAAGATGCAGAATATTACGAAACAGGCAGCGCGTTAAAAGAAATATCGAACCCTGAGAACTTAACGCTGTCAAACGAATTGAAACAAGTTGTTTTTGGAGCGATTGAAGCGCTACCCGAAGACTTAAAAACTGCAATGACGTTGCGTGAGCTCGAAGGTTTGAGCTACGAAGAGATTGCAGAAGTAATGGATTGCCCTGTAGGAACCGTACGTTCGCGTATTTTCCGAGCTCGTGAAGCGGTAGAAAAGAAAATTAAACCTCTTTTACAACGCTAGAACTTGTAATAATTATGGTGAAAATAATGGCTGATAAAGAAAAGCTTTCGGCACTCATGGATGGTGAAACGATCGATAAAGCTCTCATAGTAGATCTCGAATCTGATCAAGAAAGCATGGATACCTGGCAGAGTTACCATTTAATTGGTGATGTTATGCGTGGGGATGCGCCAGAAACTCCAGAGTGGAACATTGCTAACAGTGTAGCGGCAGCGCTTGATGATGAGCCTGCACATGGTTCAATGTCGAACCTGCACCAAGTGAATGTTGAACCTATTGTTGCTCCGATAGAAGAGCAGCCTAAACCTCAGCAAGCGAAGCGTCAGCTTCCTGCGTGGTTACAACAGTTTGGACAAGTTGCTGTGGCAGCGTGTGTTTCATTAGCAGTTGTATTAGGTGTTCAGCAATACGGCGGCAGCGATCCCGCAGCTCCAGAGCAGTTGCCTGTACTCCAGACGATTCCATTTGCAGGTTCTGCGGAACCAGTAAGCTTAACGCGTGACTCTGTTGAGAGACCTGCATCTGAAGCTAACATGCAAGAGCAACGCAAACGCGTTCATGCATTGTTAGAAGATTATGAGCTACAACTAAGATTAAACAGTGATGCATCGCCAATGGAAGATGCACACCTAGAATCGGATATTGAATGAAGAAAATCCTGGTCAGTGCACTGACACTGTTCAGCTTGATGTCTCCAACAGCCTTTGCAGAGGAAACCACTGCAAGGGCCTTGTTACATCAAATGAACGAGGCCAGTCAGCATCTAAATTACGAACTCTCCTACATATTGATAAAGAAGAGCAGTATTGAACCTCTGCTTTATCGTCATGCAGTTAATGACGACCAACAACTTGCACACCTTGTTTATCTAAGCGGCCCTGTTCGTGAGGTTATTCGACGTGGTAATGAAGTTAGCTACATCGAACCGGGTACAGAGCCATTTACTATTCAGTCTGGCAGCATGGTTGCACCTGTCATTCCGATGATTAATCGAGATATCGATTCTCTCAACCAATACTACGATTTTGTAAAAGTTGGGCGTTCTCGTGAGGCGGGCAGTACCACGCAAGTATTACGCGTCGTGCCGAAAGACGGCCTTCGATACTCTTATGTGGTTTGGGTCGACGAGAAAACCAACCTTCCTTTGCGTGCCGATCTTTTGGATCGTGATGGCGAAGTGCTTGAGCAGTACCGCACTATCTCTTATGTCGTGAACGATAAAATTGCAGAAGCAATGGGCGGCTTGAATCAAGCTAAATTGCCGAAGGTTTTGTCATTGCCAGAAGGCTTGGTGAGTGAGACCGACTGGCAAGCCTCGTGGGTGCCAGAAGGATTTAAATCGAAAGAACTCAGCCGTTACCAAATGGCTGCGACCGAGAAAATGGTTGAAAGCCAGCTTTTCAGTGATGGATTATTTAGCTTTTCGGTTTATATCGCCGATAAAGACGAACATTCATTGAAAGGACAGCTGGTACGCCAAGGGCGAAGAACCTTGCACAGCTTAGTGATTGGCGACAAAGAAATATCTGTGGTTGGTGATATTCCGCCAGCAACGGCCAAGCGTATCGCTCAATCCGTCACGTTCAATAAACCGGCACCAGCGCAATGATGACTGCGTTGGCAACCGTTAGCTCAGTCGAACAAAAAGGTAAGCAATATTTTGTTCAACTGAGCTGCGAACAACAAACCAGTTGCAGTAGCTGCTCATCTCAAAAAAGCTGCGGAACGGGTATTGTGACCAAGGCTGTTGGCAATAAATCCTTGTTTTGGCAGCTTAAAACCCAAAGCTTAGTTAAAGCAGGCCAGATCGTAGAAATTGGCTTTCCAGAAAAAAGCCTACTTCAGTCTGCGGCTATTGTTTATCTTATCCCGCTTTTCATGTTGATGGTTGGTGCTGGTTTTGGACAACTCTTGTTACAACCCTTACTCCAAGGGGGCGAGGGCATTGTTATCTTAACTGCAGCGCTGTTTACTGCTGGTGGTATTGGTTTGGCGAAGCGCTTAGCTAAACCAATGGAAGACAAATCCAAGCAAGAAGTTGTCTTGATTAGAATCCTAGGCAAGTCTCTCATCTAATTTATGATGCTTATTGCCCTTAAATTGGGTAGAATCTGCCAACTTGATTGAAATGCCGCCACCAATGCTGACTGTAGATTGGACGCGTTGCGGCTTTCTTATTATCCCTATTCAAAGAGTTTAGTCACACCAAGCCTATGAAGCACATTCGTAATTTTTCGATTATCGCCCACATCGACCACGGTAAGTCGACCCTTTCTGACCGCTTAATCCAAGTTTGTGGAGGGTTAAGTGAACGTGAGATGGCAGCTCAAGTCCTCGATTCTATGGATATAGAACGCGAGCGTGGTATTACAATTAAAGCGCAGAGTGTGACTTTAGATTACAAAGCTAAAGATGGTGAAACTTACCAACTTAACTTTATCGATACCCCTGGACACGTAGACTTCTCTTATGAAGTATCTCGCTCTCTAGCCGCTTGTGAAGGCGCGCTTCTTGTAGTGGATGCCGGCCAAGGTGTTGAAGCTCAAACTCTAGCAAACTGTTACACCGCGATCGAAATGGAACTGGAAGTAGTGCCAATCTTGAACAAGATTGACTTACCTGCTGCTGAACCTGAACGAGTTGCTGAAGAAATCGAAGAGATCGTTGGTATCGATGCGATGGAAGCGACGCGTTGTTCTGCAAAAACCGGTATCGGTGTTGATGACGTTCTTGAAAACATCGTAACGGCTATCCCGCCACCGGAAGGTGATCCAGAAGCGCCACTACAAGCTCTGATCATTGACTCTTGGTTCGATAACTACTTAGGCGTTGTTTCTTTGGTTCGTATCAAGAACGGTAAGCTGAAGAAGAACGACAAGATTAAAGTAATGTCGACAGACCAAGTTTGGGGTGTTGACCGTCTAGGTATCTTCACACCTAAGCAAATCGACACAACTGAGCTAAATACTGGCGAAGTTGGCTGGGTTGTTTGTGGTATTAAAGACATCCTTGGCGCACCTGTTGGTGATACGTTGACGCTTGCAAAAGGCGGCAGCACAGAACGTCTACCTGGTTTCCAAAAAGTGAAGCCTCAGGTATACGCAGGTCTATTCCCAGTATCGTCTGATGACTACGAAAACTTCCGTGACGCACTAGGCAAACTAAGCCTGAACGATGCATCACTATTTTACGAACCAGAAAGTTCAGCAGCACTTGGCTTTGGTTTCCGTTGTGGCTTCTTAGGAATGCTTCACATGGAGATCATCCAAGAGCGTTTAGAGCGTGAATACGACCTAGACCTAATCACAACGGCACCAACCGTAGTGTACGAAGTTGTAAAAACGGATGGCACAATTCTCTATGTTGATAGCCCGGCTAAACTGCCTGCTATTAATGACTTAGAAGAAATTCGTGAACCGATTGCTCGCTGTAATATTCTGGTACCTTCGGATTACCTAGGCAACGTGATCACACTGTGTGTTGAGAAGCGTGGCGTGCAAGTCGACATGGTTTATCACGGTAACCAAGTTGCTGTGACGTACGATCTTCCAATGGCTGAGGTGGTTCTAGACTTCTTCGACCGTCTGAAGTCAACGTCTCGCGGGTACGCATCATTGGATTACAACTTCCAACGTTACGAAGCATCAAACATGGTACGTGTAGATGTATTGTTGAATGGTGAAACGGTTGATGCACTGGCGATCATTACACACAAAGATATTGCCCAGTCTCGTGGTCGTCTACTGGTTGAGAAGATGAAAGAATTCATCCCTCGCCAGATGTTTGATATCGCGATTCAAGCCGCGATTGGTAACCACATTATTGCTCGTTCTACAGTGAAACAACTGCGTAAGAACGTAATCGCAAAATGTTACGGTGGTGATATCAGTCGTAAGAAGAAACTTCTTAAGAAACAAAAAGAAGGTAAGAAGCGTATGAAGCAGATCGGTAACGTTGAACTGCCTCAAGAGGCATTCTTAGCAATCCTTCATGTTGGCAAAGACTAGGTATCAATCGCACTAACTATCTGCTGAACATTACTGGTTAAAATCGTTTATTTCTTTGTTGCAAAGATTGCAATTAGGCCCACTAGTCACTGCACTTTGCGCCTCGAACTAAACGATTTTTCCTGCTTAATCTCCCCAGCATTTAGTCAGCATGATTGATACGGATTAGAAATATTAAGCAGAGTGAAAGGGTTATACTCTTTCACTTTCGTTATTTTTAAAGAAATGAAATTTAAGGGATATCAATGGCTAATACATTTTCGCTTATCTTAGTGATCGTAACTCTAGTGACCGGCATTGTATGGGCGTTGGAAAAGTTTGTGTGGGCGAAGAAGCGCCAACAAAAACTGGCTGACGTTGAAGCACAGTCGAATGGCCTAGACGCTGCAACCAGCGCAAAAGTTACGGCTCAGCCTTGGTGGGTTGAGAACAGTGTGTCCATTTTCCCTGTAATTGCATTTGTTTTGGTTTTGCGTTCATTTATTTATGAACCGTTTCAAATTCCATCTGGCTCGATGATGCCAACACTATTGGTTGGTGATTTCATCTTGGTAGAAAAATACGCTTATGGTCTAAAAGATCCTGTATGGCGCACTCAATTGGTAGAAACAGGCAAACCAGAACGTGGTGATTCAATCGTATTCAAATACCCACCTCAGCCGAATATCGACTACATCAAGCGTGTTATTGGTATGCCGGGTGATACCATTCGCTACAGCAGCAATAAAGAAATCTGCATTCAAGCGAAGGGTGGCAGTAACTGTAAACCAGTGAAGTTGAGTAACGTTGAAGAAAGCCAATTTATTCAAGATGGTGTGCCTCTAATTCAGTTGAATGAACAACTGGGTGACGTGGAGCACCAAATCTTAGTTAACCCATTACGCCGTGATCGTGTGCAAGCATATCAACCTCGCAATGGTGTTAACGAGTGGATCGTTCCAGAAGGCCAATACTTTGTTATGGGTGATAACCGTGACAACAGTGCTGACAGCCGTTACTGGGGCTTTGTCCCTGAAGCAAACCTTGTTGGTAAGGCCGTTGCTATTTGGATCAGCTTCGAATTCGAACGTGGTTCAGACAGTGTACTTCCAACATGGATTCCTACTGATGTGCGTTTTAATCGCATCGGTGGGATTCACTAATCGATCACATAACACATCGAGAGAGCATGAATTCTCCAATTGATAAACTAGAGAGAAAGATTGGCTATCAGTTTAATGATGCCGATCTTATCCATTTGGCGCTGACTCACCGCAGTGCCGCAGGTAAACATAACGAACGTCTTGAGTTTCTGGGCGATTCAATTTTAAGTTTTGTTATCGCTGATGATCTTTACCACCGTTTCCCTAAGGTAAACGAAGGTGATATGAGCCGCATGCGCGCAACATTAGTACGTGGTCATACATTGGCAGAACTAGGTCGTGAATTCGAACTAGGAGATTACTTAAAATTAGGTCCAGGTGAGTTGAAGAGTGGCGGTTTCCGTCGTGATTCTATTCTAGCGGATGCGGTTGAAGCGATCATCGGCGCTGTCTATTTAGATAGTGATACCGAGGTTGTTCGCCGTATTATTTTAAGCTGGTACCAATCTCGCCTAGAGTCTATTCAGCCTGGTGTATCTCAAAAAGATCCAAAAACTCGCTTACAAGAGTTTTTACAAGGTCGAAGAAATCCCCTACCTGTCTACACAGTGACTAATATTAAAGGTGAAGCACACAACCAAGAGTTTACGGTTGAGTGTGAAGTGGCAGGTGTGGATAAACCTGTTATCGGTAAAGGCACTAGCCGCCGCAAGGCAGAACAAGCGGCTGCTGAAACAGCATTAGAGCAACTAAGCAATGTCTGATAACAATCAAGATTTCGATATCGATGCATTCTTTTCATCTGATAGCAAAAAAACGGGCCTACCGGAAAACCAACACTGTGGCTTCATCGCTATCGTGGGTCGACCAAACGTAGGTAAATCGACGCTTCTGAACCATATTTTGGGTCAGAAAATCTCGATCACATCACGTAAACCTCAGACGACACGCCACCGTATTATGGGCGTAGAAACTGAAGGCGATTACCAAGCGATCTACGTTGATACTCCTGGACTTCATATTGAAGAAAAGCGTGCAATTAACCGTTTGATGAACCGTGCGGCGAACAGCTCACTGAGCGATGTGAATCTAGTATTCTTCCTTGTTGACGGTACTCACTGGACTGACGACGATGAGATGGTACTGAATAAGCTGAGAAAAACAGATTTCCCAGTTGTCCTTTGTATTAACAAAGTAGATAACGTTCAAGACCGTACAGACGTGATGCAACATATGATGGAAGTGTCTAAGAAGATGGACTTCCTTGATGTTGTGCCAATCTCAGCGAAGCAAGGTAAGAATATCGATGTACTGCGTAAGCACGTTCGTAATTCTTTACCAAAAGCGACGCACCACTTCCCTGAAGAGTACGTAACGGATCGCTCACAGCGCTTTATGGCCTCTGAAATCATCCGTGAAAAACTGATGCGATTCACAGGCGAAGAGCTACCTTACTCAGTAACGGTTGAGATCGAGCGTTTTGATTACAACCCAGATAACGATGGTTTCCACATCAATGCTTTGATTCTTGTTGAACGTACTGGTCAGAAGAAGATGGTAATTGGTAAAGCGGGCGAGAAGATCAAAACGATTGGTCGTGAAGCTCGTATCGACATGGAAGAACTGTTCGGTCGTAAGGTTTACCTAGAGACTTGGGTTAAAGTTAAGTCTGGTTGGGCTGACGATGAGCGTGCACTTCGCTCGTTAGGCTACATCGACGATCTATAATATATTGAACGTCACTTTCTGATATTAAGAAAGTTGAATTGAATATAAATACAAGAGAGAGTGCGAACTCTCTCTTTTTGTATCTGTAAGAAGGGTAAGTGATTGAGCGAAGGGTTACAGCGATGCTTTGTGTTGCACCGTCGACCATACAGTGAGTCGAGCCTGATTCTGGACGTCTTCAGCGAAGAGTACGGTCGGGTGACGTTGATGTCTAAAGGTGCGCGGAGTAAGCGTTCTAATTTGAAAGGTGCATTGCAACCTTTTACGCCGCTACTGCTTAAGTGGTCTGGCAATGGTTCAATGAAAACGTTGCGCCAAGCTGAACCGATCAGCTTGGGGCTTCCTCTTGCTGGCATTAATCTGTATTCAGCAATGTACGTTAATGAATTAGTTGGGCGAGTGTTGATGGCCGAAGTGGCCATGCCCGCATTTTTTCATGACTATCTTCATGCCTTAACAGAACTCGCTCATAATGAGAACCCTGAGCCAGCGCTACGTCGTTTTGAATTGGCTCTACTCTCCGCTATGGGGTATGGCGTCGACTTTTTACACTGCGCGGGCACTGGCGAAGCGATTGATCCGAGCATGACTTATCGCTATCGAGAGCAGAAAGGCTTCATCGCTTCGGTGCGTCGAGATAACCTGACTTTTATGGGCGATGAACTTATCGCAATCAGTGAGCGTAGGTTTATCACTAAAGAGCAGTTAAAAGCGGCAAAACGCTTTACACGCATAGCCTTAAAGCCGTATCTTGGCGGCAAACCATTAAAAAGTAGAGAGCTATTTATGCCAACAATAGCCCTCTCTAGAGCACGGAGTATTGGAAAATGAGCTCAATCCTTTTAGGCGTTAATATCGACCATATTGCAACTCTACGTAATGCACGTGGTACTAAATATCCAGACCCAGTACACGCAGCTGAAATTGCTGAACGTGCGGGTGCTGACGGCATTACGATTCACTTGCGTGAAGATCGCCGTCATATTGTTGATCGCGATGTACGTATTCTTGCTGAGACAATCCAGACTCGCATGAACTTAGAGATGGCCGTAACGGACGAGATGGTTCAAATTGCACTCGATACTAATCCTGAGTTCGTTTGCCTGGTTCCAGAAAAGCGTGAAGAGCTGACGACGGAAGGCGGCTTGGACGTGGTTGGTCAACTTGAAAAAATCAAAGCGGCGACCGAAAAATTGTCGGCTGCTGGTATCAAAGTATCTCTGTTTATCGATGCCGATCGTGAGCAAATCGATGCTGCGAAAGCGTGTGGCGCACCGTTCATTGAACTACACACTGGCCACTATGCTGATGCTAAAACTGAAGAAGACCAACAAGACGAGCTTAAAAAGATTGCTGCAGGCGCAAGCTACGCAGACGACCTTGGTATTACAGTGAATGCGGGTCACGGTCTGACTTACCATAACGTAGCGCCGATTGCGGCACTTCCTGAGATTTACGAGTTGAACATCGGTCACTCGATCATGGGCCGCGCAGTCTTTGATGGTTTGAATAAAGCCGTTGCAGACATGAAAGCCGTGATGGAAACAGCGCGCAACAACGCTTAGTTCTTTAACTCGGCATTCGTTTAGTTGTAAGCGTTAAGCGGTTAATCAGTAGAATCGAAAAGTTAATAGATAGAAGTTGGTAGTAGGGTAAACATGGCTGTTGTTGGATTAGGTACAGATATCGCAGAAATTGAACGTGTTGAAAAGGCATTATCACGAAGTGGTGAGGCTTTCGCTCAGCGTATTCTGACCGATTCTGAATTTGAAGTATTCCAGCAACTTAAGCAAAAAGGGCGTTACCTTGCAAAGCGTTTTGCTGCAAAAGAGGCGGCGTCTAAGGCATTAGGCACAGGCATCGCTCTTGGTGTGACCTTCCACGACTTCGAGATTTCAAACGATGAGCATGGCAAGCCAGTTCTAAGCCTGCATAAAAAAGCGCGTGAAATCGCAGAAGCGAGTGGTACAAAGTCGATTCACCTGACTATCTCTGATGAGCGCCATTATGCGGTGGCGACGGTACTACTCGAGTCGTAAATAGATTACCGCTACTTTATATCTAGCACCCTAGGTTCTAGACAGAAAAAAGCAGAGCTCATGAGCTCTGCTTTTTTATTGGCTGCTAAACCGTTTAATGAATATTTGTGAGTAAGAAATATTCGCTAGGTCTTGGCTGGTTTCAAATAATGAATCGCGGTTGCTTGAACCTTATCTAATTCATCCTGAAGTTCAAAAAGCTCCGGTTCAATGTCTTCAACAGAAGTGCCTGAACGAAGTTCTTTCTCTATCGTTGCACATACCGACTTAAGCCTTGGCACCCCACTGTATGAGCTGCTGCCATGCATCTTGTGGATGATGTGTGTCAGCGCTTCAACGGGGTAGTCACTGTCTTCGATCGCTTCTTCCGCGGCTTCATAAACTTCAGGAATAAAATCTACGAGCATTTGCAGCATATCGCGTGCGAGGTCTTCTTTATTGGCGGCTTGTTTCAAAGCAGCTTGCCAATCAATGATGATGTTCTTGTGCTCGCTGGCTTCAACTTCTGAAACAGAGCTGTGGTCGATTTCAGCAGAGACCGCCGGGTGATCTGGGTCTATTTTATCAATGTGCTCAATCTCAGAGGTAGGGCTCCAATGAATAAGAACCTGTTGTAACACATGCTCTTCGATAGGCTTGGTTAGGTAGTCATCCATACCTGCTTCAAGTAGTCGGTCACGCTCTCCCATCATTGCATGCGCAGTAACAGCAATCACAGGCGTGTTTGCATTGTTCGCCAACGCCTTAATTTTTTGGCAAGCGGTCACACCGTCCATCTGCGGCATTTGAATATCCATGAAAATGACATCAAATGGAGTCTCTGTCGCTTTGTCGAGAGCTTTCTGACCACTAGTACAACTGATGACTGTCTCTACACGCTCTTTTAGCAGCGCAGTAATCAGTTTAAGGTTGGCAGGGTTGTCGTCGACCGCCAATACCGTAAGCGGTAGTTTCTCTTCTGAATGTGTTTCAATAGCGGGTGCAATCAAGGTTGGTGCTTGATTAGAGATCAGAGTTTGTAGAAGTTTCTTACGAGAGAGAGGCTTGGTGATGCATTGGACATCAACCTCTTTCATCAATTGTTCACCCAGAGCTAGCTCAGTACTCGGCGTACCAATAATTACGTTCTGAGCGATTTTCTTCGCACCAATCGCCCAACCACTCACGGTATCAAATTGATACTCTTGGTTGGCGGCTAGGTTGAGTAGAACGTAGTCATACGAGGTAGATTCGTCAGGCATAACCGAACGGTACGTTACCACCAAGCCTTCTTGGGTTAGGATCTGCTGAGTAATTGATGCCGCTTGCATGTTTGGCTCGATAAGCAGCAGTTGCTTGTCTTGCAGGCACTGAGTCTCAATTAATTCTGTCATCGGCATATCGGTAGTCGATAGTCTCAGGGTGAACCAGAAGGTGGAGCCTTGGTGAAGACGACTGGTTAGGCTGATCTCTCCACCCATTTGGCTGACCAGTTTTTGGGTGATTACCAGACCTAAGCCTGTACCACCATAACGACGAGAGATACTCGCATCGGCTTGGCTGAAGGCTTGGAAAAGTTGTGCTTGTTGGCGCTCTGAGATACCAATGCCCGTATCTCGAACCATAAACTGCAGCTCAATGTTGTCTTCGCTTTGTGAACGAAGTTCAACGCTGATGTCAATGTTGCCACGCTCGGTAAACTTGATCGAGTTACCCACAAGGTTAGTCAGGATCTGTTGGATACGCAGTGGATCACCAACAACGCCTGGTGGTACTTTCGGGTCGATCTTAAGCGTAAGCTCAAGACCTTTTTCATGAGCATTAGTGGCTTGAAGGTTAACCACCTCTTCTAGGCTCGCTTGGAACTCAAATGGAATGTTTTCTAGAGCGAGTTTGCCGGCTTCAAGTTTCGAGAAGTCCAAGATATCGTTGATGATGCTGAGTAGGTTGTTGGCCGAACGCTCAATGGTCTGCAGGTAATCGGTTTGGCTGTTCGATAGGTGTGTCTTGAGCATCTGACGAGTAAAGCCAATCACACCATTGAGTGGTGTTCTAAGCTCATGAGACATATTCGCCAAGAACTCGGATTTAACACGAGCGGCTTCTTGAGCTCGTTTTTTCGCAATGTCTAACTCAACGTTTTGAATCTCTAATTGCTCTAGGGTTTCACGCAGATCAGATGTTGCTTGGTCGATGCTGTGCTGCATCTCGACGTGATATTCTGATAGCGAGACCGCCATCGCGTTGATACCGTTTTTCAGTGAATCAAGCTCACCATGCATTTTGCCTTCGATACGCACATCGAGGTGACCACGACGAATTCGGTCGACCATGTTTTTCATGTGTGTGATCGGTTGGGTTACATCGTGCATCAAGCGGAAGGCAAATACCCCAGAAAGTCCAAGACCGAGGATCAGCACCAAGAAGGCAGAGAACACTTCTTGATATTGCTGCAATCGAAGTGACGACAAGTCTAACTCTATCGCAATATAACCGATCGCTTGGTTCGCTTGAGACTGGCCATTAGCTGAGTTGATGTATTGTCCCTCAGCGATGATGGGTGTCCTAAGAATCAGCGTGTTATCGAGCAGGTTCGATGAGCTTAAATGCGGAATCGGTTTATCTTTCGGATAGGTCAGGCTTTCAAAATCAGGATGGAAGTTTGACGTTACAAACAACTCATGACGTTCATCAAACACCGCAATACTGCGCACTAACTTAGAATTTTTTCGATGTGCATAGCTAATCAGCTGACGAACAGACTCTCGACTTTCGAGCTTCATGCCAGACTCACTCGCAATCGCTAGTGGTTCAATGATGCTAGTACCAGTGTTAACCACTTGACCCTCAAGGTCTTGATAGCGGTTAAATGAGAAAAATGCACTCAATAGCAGCCCAATAATTAGGGTTGGAGCTAGAGTTAAGGTAATTACACGGGCTCTTAAGCCATATCTGGTCATGTTCTTTAATTACATCGAGGTCTGGATATGGGAAAATAACGCACACAATGGCGGTTAAGTGAACGGTAAGCTTAATCAAAGCCGTGACGTTCGACAATGATTCCAAGACAGAATAGTGAGTCCTGGATACCAATTACTTATTAAAAGATACATTAGGCACAAGCAATGGCACGTTTTTTCCAACCAAAAAAGAAAACTCAACTCGAGACCAAGCATCAATCGGTTTTGGTTGAACGAATGGATCACAATGGCGCTGGCATCGCTTATCAGAAGAACAAACCCGTTTTCATTGATGGCGCATTGCCCGGTGAGAAGGTGGTTATTCAACTTACTGAGAGCAAAAGTAAGTTTTCGCGAGCAAAACTCATCAAATTACTTCAACCGAGTGAGCTGCGTTTAAAGCCATTCTGTAAGCACTTTAATCAGTGTGGTGGCTGTCATCTTCAACATCTCGGTTACTCATCTCAGGTTGAGCATAAATCACAATCTTTGACGCACCTGATGAGCAAATACCAAACGGCTAACACTGAAGTCACCCAGCCGATTGTCGGTGATGAAACCGGTTATCGTCGTCGCGCGCGTATCAGTCTATTTGTTGATAAGAAGACACAGCAGCTTCAGTTTGGTTTCCGTAAGAAACAAAGTAAACAGATTGAAAACATCACCGACTGCGCGGTGCTTGACCCTCGCCTTAATGTATTGCTGCCAAAACTGAAAAGTTTACTGAACACTTTCAGTAGCCTTACGTCTTTAGGACATGTTGAATTGGTGTTGGGTGATACTGGCCCTGTTATGGTGCTGCGTCACCTTAAACCTTTGGTTGAAAAAGATGAGCAAGCGTTGATGACGCTCGCGAAAGAAGAAGGTGCAACGCTGTACTCAATGCCAGAAACCGATAAGTTGGTTCGTTTGGTGGGTGATACGCCAAGCTATAGTGAAACCGGTGTAACCTTACCTTTTGAGCCAAACCACTTTATACAAGTTAACCAGAAAGTGAACCAACAGATGGTTGCTCAAGCGATTGAGTGGTTAGAGCCTCAAGCGGATGAGCGTGTGCTTGATCTGTTTTGTGGTTTAGGCAACTTTAGTCTGCCTATCGCACAACAATCGGCGTTTGTCGTTGGTGTGGAAGGCGTTGATGAAATGGTTCAACAGGCAACGGCTAATGCGGCGTTAAACCAGTTAAGCAATACGGAGTTTTATCAAGCGAACCTCGAAGAAGATTTATCTTCACAGCTTTGGGCAAAAGAGAAATTCGATAAAGTATTACTTGACCCTGCACGTGCTGGAGCGAGTGGGATCGTTGATCAAATTTCAGCGTTAGGAGCGAAGCGTGTGGTTTATGTTTCGTGTAATCCTGCTACTCTAGCGAGAGATTCTGAGAGTTTAGAAAAACAAGGCTATCAATTAGCCAAACTTGGTATGTTGGATATGTTTCCCCATACCAGTCATTTAGAATCGATGGCTCTCTTTATCAAGGCTTAGAAGCCCTTAATAAGGCTTAAAAATGAATCACAAAGGCGCAGGGAAGCCTGCGCTGATATCAATATGAGTCGAACTAACTTGGAATCAGTTAGTCATATTGAATTGGGTATAAAACATAATAACTAGGAAGGCATGATGGTTGCGGTACGAAGCGCACATTTAAACCCAAGCGAACAGTTTGAGCTAGAAAGTTGGATTGCGTCACTGAATCAAGACGTAAAAACCTCGAATAAACTGACCAAAGTTTATCGTCACTGTGAAGAGCTATTAAAAGATCACGAGCAAGCGTCGCTCCTGCTTTGGCGTGGACGTGAGATGATCGAAATCTTGGTTACGTTGTCGATGGACCGTGCCACTTTAATTGCAGCGCAACTTTTCCCCGTTGTTTCAAGCGGCGTTTTTGGACGTGAAGCGTTTGAAGAAAGCTACGGTAAAGAAACCGTAAAGTTAATTGATGGCGTTGAAGAAATGGCAGCTTTGGGCCAGCTCAACGTTACCCTTGAAGGCAGTGCTGCCTCGGGACAAGTAGATAACGTTCGTCGAATGTTACTGGCCATGGTCGATGATTTCCGCTGCGTCGTCATCAAGCTAGCAGAACGAATTTGCAACCTCATCGAGGTAAAAAAGGCCCCTGATGCTGTTCGCCGTGCGGCAGCAAAAGAGTGTGCTAACATCTATGCGCCTCTTGCAAACCGTTTGGGCATTGGTCAGCTAAAGTGGGAAATTGAAGATTACGCTTTCCGCTATCAACAACCAGATACCTACAAGCAGATTGCCAAACAGCTGTCAGAGCGTCGTATCGTGCGCGAACAATACATCACTGACTTTGTTGATGACCTAACATCAGAAATGAACCGTTCAAGCATCAATGCTGAAGTCAGCGGTCGTCCTAAACACATCTACAGCATCTGGCGTAAAATGCAGAAAAAGGGCTTAGAGTTTGATGAGCTTTTTGACGTGCGTGCGGTACGTATTATTGCCGACCAACTGCAAGACTGTTATGCCGGTCTAGGTGTGGTTCACACCAAATATAAACATCTTCCAAGTGAATTTGATGACTATGTGGCGAATCCTAAGCCCAATGGTTACCAATCAATTCATACCGTAGTTCTTGGCCCTGAAGGCAAGACCATCGAAATTCAGATCCGTACCAAGCAAATGCACGAAGACTCTGAGTTAGGTGTGGCTGCGCACTGGAAGTATAAAGAAGGTGCTTCTAGCGGTGTACGCAGTGGCTACGATGAGAAAATCACGTGGTTGCGTAAGCTTATCGACTGGCAAGAAGAGATGTCGGATTCTGGCGAAATGCTGGATGAAGTACGTAGCCAAGTCTTTGATGACCGAGTCTATGCCTTTACACCACGCGGTGATGTGGTCGATTTACCAATGGGTGCAACGCCGTTGGATTTTGCTTACCACATTCACTCAATGGTTGGACACCGTTGTATCGGTGCCAAAGTCGCAGGTCGAATCGTTCCGTTTACTCATAAGTTGGCGATGGGCGATCAAGTTGAGATCATTACTCAAAAAGAACCGAATCCATCACGTGATTGGTTAAATCCGACCACAGGTTTTGTTCATTCAAGTCGAGCTCGAGCAAAAATTAACGCTTGGTTCCGCGCTCAGAGTCGTGAGAAAAACCTCGAAGCTGGACGAGACATCCTAGAAGTCGAGCTAGGCAGAGTCGGCGCAACACTGAAAGATGCTGAGCAATATGCGCTGAAACGATTCAACGTCAATACACCTGATGAATTGTATGCAGGTATTGGTAGCGGCGATTTGCGTATTAACCAAGTGGTTAATCACATCAATGCTCTGGTCAATAAGCCGACGGCTGAAGAAGAAGATAAGAAAGCACTCGAGAAGTTGCTTGAGTCTGACAATAAGCCAGCGCATCAGAGCCGTCCGAAAAAGGATGCTGTCGTTGTTGAAGGTGTTGATAACCTAATGACCCACTTGGCTCGTTGTTGTCAGCCTATCCCGGGGGATGTGATCAAAGGTTACATTACTCAAGGGCGTGGTATCTCAGTACACCGCAGCGATTGTGAGCAGTTAAGTGAACTTAACCTACATGCCCCTGAACGTATCATCGATACGGTGTGGGGAGATGGTTTTGTAGGCTCGTATATCTTAACACTGCGTGTAGAGGCGCTAGAACGTACCGGCTTGTTGAAAGACATCACATCCCTGTTCTTGAACGAAAAAGTCAGTGTGACGACAATGAAGAGCCGTATTGACTATAAACGTCAGCTGTCGGTGATGGATTTCGATTTGGAAGTGACCAATATTGAAATTCTGAGTCGAGTGACAAGCCGAGTAGAACAGATCAAAGATGTTATGAGCGTAAAACGCCTAGGCTAGTTTTTACGTCGTACTTGGCCTTCTAACTGTGTTAACTGCACTATACTCGCTTCATCACATAGGCAAGCTATGCTCAGAAGTCTCGTAAGTTTGTTGCCTTGTTAGAAGAGCCAATTACTTAGTAAAACAAAGATAGTCGTCATTCCCTACAGTGAGGGACGAACGTGATAGGGAATCTCGCCAAGCGATTTGAGATCCCCAACTCGCTCATTCTTCGCTCTTGAGGATGACCGAAAAAATAGAAAGGTGAGTGGTTTTGGCTGCTCGCCTTTTTTAGTTTTAGAAGACGTTATAAATTTAAAAAATCAAAGACAGTGAATAGGAAGAAAACAATGAATCACCCGATTGAACAACTTGAACAGATCATGACTAAGCTGCGCGATCCTGAAGGTGGCTGTCCTTGGGGTTTGAAACAAAATTTTGAAACAATTGTCCCGCATACTATCGAAGAAACCTATGAAGTAGTGGACGCGATTCACAACAAAGATTGGCCGAACCTACAAGAAGAGCTGGGTGATTTGTTGTTTCAGGTGATTTTCTACAGCCAGCTCGCGAAAGAGCAGGGACTGTTTGAGTTCTCTGATGTGGTCGATGGCATCAATGAGAAGCTAACGCGCCGCCATCCGCATGTGTTTTCTGATACCGAGTTTGCCAGTGATGACGAAATTAATGCCAACTGGGAAGCTGAAAAAGCCAAAGAGAAAGCACAGGCAGGCAAAACTCAAGAAAGTATTCTAGACTCAATACCAAACTCTCTACCTGCTCTTTCGCGTGCTACAAAAATTCAAAAGCAAGTCGCGAAATTTGGCTTTGATTGGGACTCTATTGGTCCAGTCGCCGACAAGGTTTTAGAGGAAGTTGATGAGGTGCTAGAAGAAGCGCTTCAAGTAACGCCAAACGAAGATTTAGTTGAAGAAGAACTGGGTGATTTATTGTTTGCTACCGTCAATTTAGTGCGACATTTGGGTAAAAATCCAGAAACGGCTCTCAATAAAGCCAATCTGAAATTTTCACGCCGCTTTAAAGGTGTGGAACAAAAAGTTCGTCAGCAAGATAAAATTTTGACCGACTTTTCTCTACAACAGCTTGATTCCATATGGGATGAAGTCAAAGTGGCGGAGAAAAGATCATCAAAGCTTTTATCATGAATTGATTTGAAGCAAAAAATAAAAAATAGCAGTGTGATAGATTTCACGTTGTGGCGATAAGGGGCTTCTGGTATATTTTCATCCCGTCCAGAAGTAATCCATTTCCCTCATTCAACCAATTTCAGGTTAAACATGACGACAAATTACATTTTTGTTACTGGCGGGGTTGTATCCTCTCTAGGTAAAGGTATTGCAGCAGCATCTCTTGCGGCTATTTTAGAAGCTCGTGGTCTTAAAGTGACTATGATGAAGCTTGACCCTTACATCAACGTTGATCCAGGCACAATGAGCCCGACTCAACACGGTGAAGTGTTCGTTACGGAAGATGGCGCTGAAACTGACCTTGACCTTGGTCACTACGAGCGATTCATTCGCACCAAGATGACTAAGCGTAACAACTTCACTGCAGGTCGTGTTTACTCAGACGTACTCGCTAAAGAGCGTCGCGGTGATTACCTAGGTGCAACTATTCAGGTTATCCCGCACATCACTAACTCTATCAAAGAACGTGTAATTTCTGGCGCAGCTGGCCACGATATCGCGCTAGTTGAAGTTGGTGGTACGGTTGGTGATATCGAATCTCTACCATTCATGGAAGCGATTCGTCAGCTAGCAGTAGAGCTAGGCCGTGAACGCGCAATGTTCATGCACCTTACTCTAGTGCCATACCTAGCAGCTGCGGGCGAAGTGAAAACTAAGCCAACGCAACACTCTGTAAAAGAGCTGCTGTCTATTGGTATTCAGCCTGACATTCTAGTTTGTCGTTCAGACCGCAACATTCCTTCGAACGAGCGTAAGAAAATTGCTCTGTTCTGTAATGTGCAAGAAAATGCAGTTATTTCTATGCGCGATGTTGACTCTATCTACAAGATCCCTCAGCTTATTAAAGCTCAAGGCACTGATGAACTTGTATGTAAGCGTTTCGGCATCACAGCTCCAGAAGCAGACCTGTCTGAATGGGAACAAGTAATTTACGAAGAAGCTAACCCAACGGGTGAAGTGACGATTGGTATGGTTGGTAAGTACATTGAACTACCAGACGCATACAAATCAGTAAATGAAGCGCTAAAACACGCGGGCTTGAAAAATCGCCTAAGCGTTAATATTAAATACGTAGATTCACAAGACGTTGAGTCTCGTGGCGTAGAAGTTTTAGAAGGCCTAGATGCAATCCTAGTTCCTGGTGGCTTTGGTGATCGTGGTGTTGAAGGTAAGATTCTTGCTGCTCAATACGCTCGTGAAAACAAAGTACCTTACTTAGGTATCTGTCTAGGTATGCAAGTAGCACTTATCGAGTACGCTCGTAACGTTGCGAAAATGGAAGGGGCACACTCTTCTGAATTCTGTACTGAAACTAAGTACCCAGTTGTTGGTCTTATCACTGAGTGGACTGACGGCGAAGGTAAAGTTGAAGAGCGTACAGAAACATCTGACCTTGGCGGCACAATGCGTCTTGGTTCACAGCTTTGTCACCTAGCGAAAGGGACAAAAGCTTACGAATTATACGGTAGCGCGACGATCCATGAACGTCATCGTCACCGTTACGAAGTGAACAACAATCTTCGTCCACAAATTGAAAAAGCGGGCCTAAAAGTATCGGGTCTATCTGCGGACAAGAAACTGGTTGAAGTTATCGAGAATCCGAACCATCCATGGTTCGTTGCTGCTCAATTCCACCCAGAGTTCACTTCAACACCTCGCGATGGTCACCCATTGTTTGCAGGTTTCGTTAAAGCAGCTGGCGAGTTCCAGCGCGGCGAATTAGAGAAGTAAAAAGGAATACAGGTAGCTGCGTAAGTTGTGCTGCTACCTTTAAATTTGACATTTATATATTCAACGAGAAGGAAACATTCAATGTCTAAGATCGTTAAAGTTCTAGGTCGTGAAATCATCGATTCACGTGGTAACCCAACTGTAGAAGCTGAAGTACACCTAGAAGGCGGTTTCGTAGGTATGGCTGCTGCTCCATCTGGCGCATCTACTGGTTCACGCGAAGCTCTTGAGCTACGTGACGGCGACAAATCCCGTTTCCTAGGTAAAGGTGTTCTTAAAGCTATTGAAGCTGTAAACGGCCCAATCGCTGAAGCTCTAGTAGGTTCTGACGCTAAAGCACAAGCTGACGTTGACCAAATCATGCTTGACCTAGACGGTACTGAAAACAAGTCTAAGTTCGGTGCGAACGCTATCCTAGCTGTATCTCTAGCTAACGCAAAAGCTGCTGCTGCTGCGAAAGGCATGCCTCTTTACGAGCACATTGCTGAGCTAAACGGTACTGCTGGTCAATTCTCTATGCCTCTACCAATGATGAACATCATCAACGGTGGTGAGCACGCAGATAACAACGTTGACATCCAAGAGTTCATGATCCAACCAGTTGGCGCTAAGACTCTTAAAGAAGGTCTACGTATCGGCGCTGAAGTATTCCACAACCTAGCTAAAGTTCTTAAGTCTAAAGGCTACAGCACTGCAGTTGGTGATGAAGGTGGTTTCGCTCCTAACCTTAAGTCTAACGCTGAAGCTCTAGAAGTTATCGCAGAAGCTGTTGCAGCTGCTGGTTACGAACTAGGTAAAGACGTTACTCTTGCTATGGACTGTGCAGCATCTGAGTTCTTCGACAAAGAAGCTGGTATCTACAACATGAAGGGCGAAGGTAAAACTTTCACTTCTGTAGAGTTCAACCACTACCTAGCTGAGCTAGCGAACAACTTCCCAATCGTTTCTATCGAAGACGGTCTTGACGAGTCTGATTGGGATGGCTTCAAGCACCAAACAGAACTTCTAGGCGACAAGCTTCAAATCGTTGGTGACGATCTGTTCGTTACAAACACTAAGATTCTTGCTGAAGGTATCGAGAAAGGCGTAGCTAACTCTATCCTTATCAAGTTCAACCAAATCGGTTCTCTAACAGAGACTCTAGCTGCTATCAAGATGGCTAAAGACGCTGGCTACACTGCAGTAATCTCTCACCGTTCTGGCGAAACTGAAGATGCAACTATCGCTGATCTAGCGGTAGGTACAGCTGCTGGTCAAATCAAAACTGGTTCTATGAGCCGTTCTGACCGTGTTGCTAAGTACAACCAACTTATCCGTATCGAAGAAGCTCTAGGTTCTAAAGCTCCTTACAACGGTCTTAAAGAAGTTAAAGGTCAATAATTCCTAGCGAATTATTAATCTAAGCTTTTTAAATGCCTCGCTTATGCGGGGCATTTTTTTGTCTGTAGAAAATGACGGGAAGAAGCTCTAGGTTCTAAAACTCCTCCTTTTTACAACGAAAGCGGTCTTAAAGAAGTTAAAGGTCAGCACTTTCTTCAAGACTTAAAGCCTCGCGAATTTTTAGCTTAAAGCTTTTGAAAAATGCTCTACTTCGGTAGAGCATTTTTTTTGCCTCAAGTTCGTCATTCCTAGACTGACGAAGGAAGGCATAGGGAATCTCTGTTTACGTTCAGCGCGATAGATTCCCAATTCAGTCGTTCCACCTTCTTGAGGATGATGAGAGCATGTGTCGTGGGTAAGCTGCGCTGTCTTCTTTTGTCTGTGTTTTTATAGAATTGGTCATTCTTCAGACTGACAGAGGAGGGCGTCGGGAATCTCATCACAAGTTTCGAACAACAATAATTCTCCGACTTATTGATTCCCTAACACCACATATCTCGCACCAATAAGCTCATTATGGTATATATGTGCCTTATTCTAGTTCCTTCTTTTTCAACCGGCGAAAGGTGTTATGCGAATTTTTGCTTTAGTACTGCTCATAGTGTTTGGCTGGCTACAACACACACTGTGGCTCGGTAAAAATGGTATTTCTGATTACTACGGTGTGAACAACGAAATCCAAGTTCAACAGCAAGTAAACGAAAAGCTCCATCTTCGTAACGCAGAGATGTTTGCGGAAATCGATGATCTACGCCAAGGCTTAGACGCGATAGAAGAGCGCGCACGTCATGAACTTGGAATGGTCAAAGAAGGTGAAACGTTTTATCGCATCATTGGTGAGGAATCCCATTAATGTCGACTCAACTTCAAAGCGTGATTGCCGTTGTACCTGCGGCGGGCGTCGGTAGCCGAATGAAGGCAGACCGCCCTAAGCAATATCTCAAGATTCACGGCAAAACAATTTTAGAGCACACCATTGAGAAATTACTGTCTCACCCACAAGTCGCTCAAATTGTCGTTGCGATCAGCGATGATGACCCATACTACCCTGAGCTAGCACTTAACCAGAATCCACAAGTGATCCGAGTGTCAGGCGGAAGCGAGCGAGCAGACTCTGTACTCTCTGCGCTAAACTATATCGCTGAGCAGCAGCTTAGTGATTGGGTAATGGTTCACGATGCGGCAAGGCCTTGTGTTCAACTCAGTGATATCGACAAGCTAATTTCCGGCGCGATGAGCCATGATGTAGGGGCTATTTTAGCGGCGCCAGTTCGTGACACGATGAAGCGAGGTGCCCAAGGGCAGATCGAACATACCGTTGAGCGAGCCGATCTATGGCATGCACTTACGCCGCAAATGTTCAGAGCAAAGCCTCTGTGGAATGCATTAAGCGAGGCGTTGCAACAAGGCGTTTCGATTACCGATGAAGCCTCAGCCTTTGAATGGAAAGGTTTATCGCCCGCTTTAGTGGCAGGGCGCTCAGATAATTTTAAGATTACTCAGCCTGAAGATTTAGCACTTGCTGAGTTCTATTTAAGTCAGAATAAGGAATAATGATGATTCGTATTGGCCATGGCTTTGATGTACATAAGTTTGGTGGTGAAGGTCCGGTAATTATAGGTGGCGTTAGAGTCCCTTATGAGCAGGGTCTTATCGCACACTCCGATGGTGATGTTGCCCTTCATGCGTTGTGTGACGCTTTATTAGGTGCGATTGCTGCCGGTGATATTGGTCGTCATTTCCCCGATACTGATGATGAGTGGAAAGGCGCGGATAGCCGTGAACTGCTAAAAGATGTTTATCGTCGAGTAAAAGAACAAGGCTACGTGATTGGTAATGCCGATATTACTATCATGGCGCAAGCTCCAAAGATGGCGCCTCATATAGACTCTATGTGCCACGCTATCGCACAAGATTTAGAAACCAGCATTAGCAATGTGAATGTAAAAGCGACGACCACTGAGCGTTTAGGTTTTACAGGTCGCAAAGAGGGCATCGCATGTGAAGCGGTGGTCCTAATTACTAAAAGTGCGTAAGCACCAACACGAAAAGAACAGCATGTCAGATATTTTATCTTCATTGGCTTATCTAAACGGTAAACCAACTGCGAAAGCAAAACTAAAAGCAAAAGCCGAACACTTTGTCGTTAATGAAGACTTAGGTTTTGAGTTCACTGGTGAAGGCGAACACCTTATGGTGCGCATTCGTAAAACGGGTGAGAACACGAGCTTTGTAGCAAACGAGCTGGCTAAAGCGTGTGGTGTTAAGTCGAAAGACGTGAGTTGGGCTGGTTTGAAAGACCGTCATGCTGTGACAGAACAGTGGTTGAGCGTGCATCTACCAAAAGGTGAACCTGACTTTTCTGCTTTTCTTGCACAATACCCAAGTATTGAGATCTTGGCGACAGCACGCCACAACAAAAAGTTACGTCCAGGCGATTTAGTTGGCAACCAATTCGAGCTAACTTTGTCTGAAGTAACGGACTGCGATGATGTAGTCAAACGTTTGGAAAAAGTCGCTCAAGTGGGCGTGCCAAATTACTTTGGTGCTCAGAGGTTTGGCAATGAAGGTAACAACTTATCTGAAGCTCGTCGTTGGGGGCGTGAAAACGTTCGTACGCGTAATCAAAATAAGCGCAGCTTGTACCTCTCTGCAGCTCGTTCTTGGATCTACAATTTAATTCTTTCTGACCGTATTGAGGACGATGCGTTTGCTTCGGCATTGGTCGGCGATATTGTTGTTAAAAACGATGCTCAACTTGCTGTGACAGCCGCTAATATCGAAGCTGTAAACCAAGATATCGCCAATGGTTCTGCGTTTATTACCGTTGCTTTAGCTGGAGATAATGCGTTACCGACGACGGATGCGTCTCAAGCTCTAGAGCAGAAACACCTTGATGCTGAACCGGATCTAATGGCGCTTATTTGTGGCAACCGTATGCGCCATGATCGCCGTGAAGCGTCGTTGAAGCCGATGGGTTTAGTGTGGGAAGTAAACGAAGACAATATCACTCTTAAATTTTCTCTGGACGCAGGCTGCTTCGCAACCGCTATCGTTCGTGAGTTAGTTGAAGAAGTACACGTAGAAAGAACCTACGAGCAATAATGATTCTGCTTGGGTCTAAGTCACTTAATCTTGGAATTTAAGTGACTTGGCATTGGTACAAAAGAAAGGATACAAGATGAAGATTTTACTCAGCAACGATGATGGTGTACATGCTCAAGGTATTCATGAGCTGGCAAATGAATTACGTGATCTTGCTGAAGTTATCATTGTGGCACCTGACCGTAATCGCTCTGGTGCTTCAAATTCATTAACTTTGGAACAGCCTTTGCGTGTTCAAGATATTGCTAGAAATACCTATTCGGTACAAGGAACACCGACCGACTGTGTACATTTCGCATTGAACGAACTCCTAAAGAGTGACATGCCTGATCTGGTTTTAACGGGTATTAATCACGGAGCTAACCTTGGTGATGACGTGCTTTATTCAGGTACAGTCGCAGCAGCAATGGAAGGCCACTTTCTAGGTGTTCAATCGGTGGCATTTTCTCTGGTTGGAAAACAACATTTTAAGACAGCAGCAGCGGTTGCTCGCCGTATTGTCGAACAACATTTAGCAAACCCAATCCCGACCAATCGCCTGTTAAACGTGAACGTCCCTGATTTAGCATTAGATCAACTATCGGGTACTCAGGTGACACGTCTAGGTGCTCGTCACCATGCTGAAGATATGATTAAGCAGAAAGACCCACGTGGTCATGATATCTATTGGCTTGGCCCTCCTGGTAAGGAGCAAGATGCTGGTGAGGGTACCGATTTTTACGCTATTGAACATGGTTTTGTGTCGGTAACACCACTACAAGTTGATCTGACGGCACATGAGTCGTTGGGTGCGATGACTACATGGTTAGGGGATAAATAAGTGAGTAATCCACAAGCTGAGCGCTTAGTTACTTTTCTGATAGAAAATGGTATTCGGGATCAAAAGGTTCTTGATGCTATTTACTTACTACCGAGAGAGAGCTTTTTATCACAGGCTATGCATCACCAAGCCTATGATAATAATGCGCTGCCGATCGGACAGGGGCAGACAATTTCTCAGCCTTATATTGTTGCTAAAATGACCGAGTTACTTGAGTTACAACAAGACAGCCGCGTTTTGGAGATCGGAACGGGTTCTGGTTATCAAACGGCTGTTTTGGCTCAGTTGGTTGATCACGTGTATTCGGTTGAAAGAATAAAGTCGCTACAATGGGATGCTAAGCGTAGGTTGAAGCAACTCGATTTCTACAATATCTCAACCAAGCACGGTGATGGTTGGCAAGGTTGGTCTTCTAAGGCGCCTTTTGATGCGATTATTGTCACCGCTGCTGCAGAGTCGATCCCTCAAGCGCTTTTGCAGCAGTTGAAAGATGGAGGCCGCTTATTAATTCCGGTCGGGGATGACGAACAACAACTGTTGAAGATTGTTCGCCACGGTGATGAGTTTTTATCGAGTGTTATCGAGATGGTGCGATTTGTACCTCTTGTACCTGGTGAGTTAGCTTAATAAAATTATTGATGGTGTAGGTGGATAGAAAGTCGATGCGTTCGAAGGTTTTTAAAGGAAGTTCTCTACTGCTTAGCTGTGCACTTGTTGGGTGTGCGGCGAATTCGCCTGCGCCAGTTTCAAGCTTAAACAAGAATTACTCATCGATTGATCGTGGTAGTTATCGTGGTAGTTACTATGAAGTGAAAAAAGGCGATACCCTTTATTTTATTGCTTACGTAACAAATAAAGATGTTAAAGAGCTTATTCGTTATAACAATCTGTCTGCACCTTATACCATCCATCCCGGACAGAGCCTTAAGTTATGGCGTCCTAGCTACAACGCTCCAGCGTATGGTAAATCAACGGTAGCGGTTGCAGCCGTCGCTGCGCCTGTTGCCGCATCCACAACTTTGTTGGCCTCAAGCAAACCTAAAACAACACCTCAAAAGAGTAAAAACTCTAAACCTGCGCCCGCTCAAACAACCACCAAAGTGGCGAAAAAAGATCCACAAAAGAAGGTTGTACAATCCAAATCAAAGGAGTATGTTGGTTCTAAAGGTAAACAGAATGTTACACCGCCAACAAAACCAACGAGTAACAAAGTATCCAAATGGTTATGGCCAACGAAAGGGAGAGTAATTAAGAATTTCTCTGTAGGCGAACAAGGAAATAAAGGCATAGACATAGCAGGACAGCGAGGTCAGCCAATAGTATCTACTGCAGGGGGAACGGTTGTTTATTCGGGTAATGCATTACGAGGCTACGGCAATCTAGTGATTGTGAAGCACAATGATAATTACTTAAGTGCATACGCGCATAACGACCGACTATTAGTATCTGAAGGGCAAAGTGTGAAACCAGGGCAGAAGATTGCAACAATGGGAAGCTCTGGAGCCAGCAGTGTCAGGCTGCACTTTGAGATTCGTTACCAAGGTAAATCAGTTAATCCAAAACGGTATTTACCTTAAATACAATATGCAAAAATTACGTATTGTATGGAGTGACATAGTCATTTAGCGACATATGAAGTTGTAATGTCATGCTAATTTCGCCAGGGGGAGGCGTTATGAGTATAAGCAATGCAGTAACCAAAGAAGAGTTCGATCTTAACCAAGCAACCACGGAACAGGAAGCTCTTGGAAAAGCAAAACGAACAGTCACTAAGAAAACCGAAGCGAAAGAAGAGACTGAAGTTACGTCTAAAAGCTTAGATGCGACTCAACTCTACTTAGGCGAAATCGGTTTCTCACCACTATTAACCGCTGAAGAAGAAGTGCTTTATGCACGTCGAGCTCTACGCGGTGATGAAGCAGCACGCAAACGCATGATCGAAAGTAACCTGCGTTTGGTGGTAAAAATTTCTCGTCGTTATAGCAACCGTGGTCTTGCACTTCTCGATCTTATTGAAGAAGGCAACCTAGGTTTGATTCGCGCCGTAGAGAAATTTGATCCAGAGCGTGGCTTCCGCTTCTCAACTTACGCAACATGGTGGATTCGTCAAACCATTGAACGCGCGCTAATGAATCAGACTCGCACTATCCGTTTGCCAATTCATGTTGTGAAAGAGCTGAATATCTACCTGCGTACGGCACGAGAGCTATCACAAAAACTTGACCACGAACCAACGGCAGAAGAAATTGCTTCTAAGCTAGATAAGCCAGTCGGTGATGTGAGTAAGATGCTTCGCCTGAACGAAAGAGTGAGCTCCGTTGATACACCTATCGGTGGTGATGGTGAGAAAGCGCTACTGGATATTATTCCGGACATCAATAACTCAGATCCTGAGGTTTCAACTCAAGATAGCGATATTAAGAACTCGTTGATTTTCTGGCTTGATGAGCTGAATCCTAAGCAGAAAGAAGTGCTTGCACGTCGATTTGGACTATTAGGTTATGAACCGTCAACATTAGAAGAAGTAGGCCGTGAAATCAGCCTGACTCGTGAACGTGTTCGTCAAATCCAAGTTGAAGGCCTGCGTCGTCTACGTGAGATTCTTATCAAGCAAGGTCTGAATATGGAAAACCTGTTCAACGTAGAAAACGACTAGTTGAACGGATGATGCTGCTTCTCTAAATAGAAGGCAAATAAAAACGCTGACTTTAAGTCAGCGTTTTTTTTGTTTGTGGCTTTGGTATTTCATGCCGTCTAATCAAAATCACGGACGGCAATAACAAGCTACTTGATAAGAAACTAAAGCAGCTTCTTCAAGCGGTAGAGTTCTTCCAATGCTTGGCGAGGTGTCAGATCATCAGGATCAACATTCGCAAGTGCTTGTTCTACTTCACTTGGTTCAGGTATCAGGCTCAGTTGGTTCGCGATATCAACGCCACTTGGCTTTGATGTCGGAGAGTCGATACTCAATGCTTCTAGCTGAGTCAGCTTCGCACGTGCGTTTTTGATCACTGCTTTAGGCACGCCAGCCAATCCTGCAACCGCAAGGCCGTAAGATTTACTTGCGGCACCTTCTTGAACTGCGTGCATAAAGGCAATGCTGTCGCCATGTTCAACCGCATCTAAGTGTACGTTCGCTAAGGTTGGTATTTGGTTTGGTAGCTCAGTTAGCTCAAAGTAGTGCGTTGCAAATAGTGTCATCGCATTGATTTGATTGGCTAGCCATTCCGCACTTGCCCAAGCCAGAGACAGACCATCGTAAGTACTGGTACCACGACCGATTTCATCCATTAACACAAGGCTATTTGGTGTCGCGTTGTGCAGAATGTTTGCGGTTTCTGTCATCTCAACCATGAAGGTTGAACGACCCGAAGCCAAATCATCGGATGCGCCAATACGAGTGAAGATACGGTCGATAGAACCAATCGTCGCGCTTTCTGCTGCAACATAACAACCAATATGAGCCATCAGCGCAATGAGTGCGGTCTGACGCATGTAGGTCGACTTACCACCCATGTTTGGACCTGTGATGATCAGCATCTTACGTTGTTCATTGAGGTCGATAGGGTTAGCAATAAAGGGTTCGTCCATTACTTGTTCAACAACGGGGTGACGACCCGCCTGAATTTGTACGCCAGCAGACTCTGTCATGGTTGGACGACAGTAATCAAGGGTGTCTGCGCGTTCAGCTAAGTTTTGTAGAACATCCAGTTGAGACACTGAAGAAGCAATGTTTTGTAGTCGCTCTAGATAAGGCAGTAACAAATCAAACAACTCATCCCACAACTTCTTCTCGATAGCTAGGGCTTTCGATTTAGAGCTAAGCACTTTGTCTTCGTGCTCTTTTAGCTCAGGAATGATGTAACGCTCTGCATTTTTCAGCGTTTGACGGCGAACATAGTGTGGTGGCACAAGGTGGCTTTGTCCGCGGCTTACTTGAATGAAGAAACCGTGTACGTTGTTGTAGCCCACTTTAAGTGTATCGATACCATGACGTTCGCGCTCTTCTTGCTCAAGTTTATCAAGAAATTCGGTTGCGCCAGCTGCAAGGTCGCGCCATTCGTCTAACTCGGCATTGTAGCCTTCTGCAATTACACCACCGTCACGGATAACCACGGGAGGGTTTTCTTTGATCGCTCGCTCAAGTAGTTCAGAAACCTCATCCACAGGCGAGGCATATTGAGCAAGTTGAGTTAGGTATGGGTGCTTTAATTGCGTCAGTGTTTCTGCAAGTTCTGGCAAATATTCCATCGCTTGGCGAAGTCGTGCCATATCACGAGGACGAGCTGAGCGAAGTGCTAGTCGAGCAAGAATACGTTCGATATCCCCGATCTGTTTCAAGGTTGGCTGTAGCTCTGTAAAGAGAGCCAAATCTTTCATTTCACCAATAGCATCTAGGCGCTGATCGAGTGCAGAGATATTGCGCATTGGTTGATGTAACCAGCGCTTAAGCATACGGCTACCCATAGCCGTCGCGGTGTGATCAAGTACTTTGGCAAGGGTGTTATCAGTACCACCACCAAGATTTTGCGTGATCTCCAAATTACGACGAGTCGCTGCATCGAGGATCACCGAGTGATCTTGCTTATCCATCGTCAGTGAACGGATATGTGGAAGGGCAGTACGTTGGGTATCTTTCACGTATTGGATCAAACAACCAGCCGCACATAAGCCTAGTTTCGCGCCTTCTACGCCAAAGCCAACCAGATCGCGAGTACCAAACTGCTTATTCAATTGCTGCTTCGCGGTATCTAATTCAAATTCCCATACCGGGCGGCGGCGATTGCCATTACGGCTTGCCATTAGATTTACAGGTTCGAAATCTTCAGGGAACAGTAGCTCACGAGGTGAGGTTCTCTGCAGTTCTGCCGCCATTGCTTCTTCGGTTTCTGGTTCGCAAAGTTGGAATCTACCAGAGGTAATATCCAGTGTCGCGTAACCAAACTTACCGTTGTGATGGTAGATGGCTGCAATCAGGTTATCAATGCGCTCAGAAAGCAAAGCTTCATCGGTCACGGTTCCGGGTGTAACGATACGCACGACAGCACGCTCAACAGGGCCTTTTGAAGTTGCTGGATTACCAATCTGTTCACAAATTGCTACGGATTCACCAAGTTGCACTAACTTTGCAAGGTACCCTTCAACGGCATGGTAAGGAACACCTGCCATAGGAATCGGCTCACCATTTGAAGAGCCACGCTTGGTCAGTGAAATATCGAGGAGTTGAGAGGCTTTTTTAGCATCATCATAGAAAAGCTCGTAGAAATCGCCCATGCGGTAGAACAGCAGAATTTCTGGATTTTCTGCTTTTAGCTTTAGGTACTGCTGCATCATGGGAGTATGTTTTTGATCGGCTTTCACAGTTAACTTCTTTCGTTTATTTCTATTGCGGCTTAGGATACGTGAAAGCGTTTCGTGCGAAAAGCGACACATGCGAAAAGATGCGAATCCGAATGATATGACAGTAGATAAAGGGAAGTTGATGATGCAGATGACTCAAGATCTTAGTGAACAGCTTGGATACTTACTCGCTAAACATAAACACGTTTTAGTGACGGCTGAATCTTGTACTGGCGGTGGGGTTGCTAGCGCGGTGACGGATATCGCAGGGAGCTCTGGTTGGTTTGATCGTGCATTTGTTACTTATAGCAATGAAGCGAAGCAAGAGATGATCGGCGTACAGCTTAAAACCTTAGTTGAGTTCGGTGCGGTGAGTGAGCCTGTCGTAATAGAAATGGCGAGCGGGGCATTGCAACATTCAAATGGGACTATCTCTGTATCGATCAGTGGCATTGCTGGCCCAGGTGGCGCGACCGAAGATAAGCCTGTTGGAACGGTATGTTTCGCTTGGAAAGCACTAAACGGTTGGGATAAAGTAGAAACGCATGTATTTACAGGCGACAGATCACAAGTACGCCAACAAGCCACGCACCATGCCCTGCAAGTTATTTATGATTACCTATCAATGGAAGGTAAGTAACATTTGTACAAATTATTTTCATACAGGTATGGACACTGTATGAATCAACAGTATAATAAAAGCCAATTAGTCACCCCTATGTGGGTTAGAAATAGATTCTAGATCGCTTGTTAAGACAACCGATTATGTGGAGATAGTAATGGACGAGAATAAACAAAAAGCGTTAGCCGCAGCCCTTGGTCAGATTGAAAAGCAATTTGGTAAAGGTTCAATCATGCGTCTTGGTGATAACCGCACAATGGACGTAGAAACTATTTCTACAGGTTCTCTATCTCTAGATATCGCACTAGGTGCTGGTGGCCTACCGATGGGACGTATCGTAGAAGTTTACGGTCCAGAATCATCAGGTAAAACAACGCTAACGCTTGAGCTTATTGCTGCAGCACAGAAAGTGGGCAAAACGTGTGCATTCGTCGATGCCGAGCACGCACTAGACCCTATCTACGCTCAAAAGTTGGGTGTTGATATCGATGCGCTTCTTGTTTCTCAACCAGATACGGGTGAGCAAGCGCTTGAAATCTGTGATGCACTGGCTCGTTCAGGTGCTATCGACGTTCTTGTTATTGACTCAGTAGCTGCACTAACACCTAAAGCAGAAATCGAAGGCGAAATGGGCGACAGCCACATGGGGCTTCAGGCTCGTATGCTTTCTCAAGCGATGCGTAAGCTGACTGGTAACCTCAAGCAGTCTAACTGTATGGCCATCTTCATTAACCAAATTCGTATGAAAATTGGTGTGATGTTTGGTAACCCTGAAACAACAACAGGTGGTAACGCACTTAAGTTCTACGCATCTGTTCGTCTTGATATTCGCCGTACTGGCGCGATTAAAGATGGTGATGAAGTTGTTGGTAACGAAACTCGTATCAAGGTTGTTAAGAACAAGATTGCTGCACCATTCAAACAAGCTGAAACTCAAATCCTTTACGGCAAGGGCTTCAACCGCGAAGGTGAGCTTATCGACTTGGGTGTGAAGAATAAGCTAGTAGAAAAAGCTGGCGCTTGGTACAGCTACAAAGGCGACAAGATCGGCCAAGGTAAAGCAAACGCTGGTAAATATCTGCGTGAAAACCCAGAAGTTGCTCTAGAAATTGATACTAAACTTCGTGAGTTACTGCTAACTCCTGCTGTGCTTGAAGAGAAAGATGCAGAGAAGGAAGAAGAAAACGAAGAGCTATAAGCTAACGTTTTGTTAAGTCATCTTCATAAGAAAGCATGACTTTGAAAGATTTTAAAGCCTCGAATTTTCGAGGCTTTATTGTTTCAGTCGTAAAAATGTAAGGTATTTGATTGTTTAGAGGAAAGTGACGGTGGTTGGCTGCTCTAGATGACTTATAGTTATGCACTCATAAATCTATTCTTTATCAAATAACCAAAGAAACCCTTTGGATTAAATAGATTCCCGTCAAAATTTCTTTCCCCGAAAGGCCTATTACTAGACCTTTGTTCGTATCTTATTATTGAATTCGATCTGCTGAGTTAGTGCTTCTTAAGCTCGTCGAGTACCATGGCATTATGCTGTTCGTGAATCGTATTTACTCTGACGTGTTGGTGCTGATTAGGAGCCAGGCGCTCGTATTCTGTTAGGTAAATATCGCTGTGAATATGCTCTGCTATCATTTTTACAATTAAGCGATTATTGGCATACAAACCTAAGGTTTCTTCACGGTGTGAGAACATGAGGGCGAGCTTCATATCGGCTACGCACATAAAGCGGTGTGAAGGGTATTCGGTTTCTTCATTTTCAGAACGCGAATGTAGTTCTATCTTTTCATGTGGGCTCGCCATTTTGTTGAATGAAAAGCCAATCACTCGTACTCCACGTTCCACGGCGTCGCATAATTCTTTGCCAAACAACTCAAGGTTAAAATCGGTATTCAGGTAAATTTCTAGATTTGCCTGATTAATGATTTCCTTGGCCTTTTGAAGTAAGTTGTCGAACCCCGATACGTTGTAAACGAACTCTTTTTCCTCTTTCAGCATCATCTTAGATAATTCTGATTTAAGGAAATTAATATTGGTGACGGTCTTTTTTTCTATCTGGCTGAAAATCAAGTCTGGTGATTTAGCTTCGTACTCTTTAGTGTCGCCATCAGACATGAAAATGTAGCCATTGGCGTAAAGGTTATCGATAGACGAGTAAACAGAAGAGCGGGAGATAGAGATCTCTTTCGCGATTTTATATCCGCTGGATTGGCCATTTTTGAGTAAATTAATATAAACAAGCGCATCGGTTTTGGTAAACCCAAAATCCATTAATTTGGTGACTAGCTCTGACACGGGTTGTCCTCTGAAACTATTCAATATCTTCTCCTTCTAAGGTTACCATTCTTGTCACGACGAGCGTAAATGATTGTTGTGATTTTTTTCAGCGATGAGAAACGCTCCGCGAGCAAAGGTGAATTCATCTTGTTTTGGGTGAATAATCACTGGAATTTCATTAACGTGAATGTAGCGAGACAATGCGACTTTTAAATCTGCCGTTAATGTAGGATAGGTCGTTGCTTCGCCTGATAATACGAGTCGTGTAGGCAGTAATTGTTGAATGGGATTAACTAAACTGCGCGCCAATTGGTCGATATAAGTACGATATATGCGCGATGCATGCGGTTCACTTAGGTCTACGCCTGAAAAAATTTGCGCTAAAGTTTGGTCTTTTAGCACGACTTGATGATATTGCCGCTCAATACTTGGTGCGGATAAAAACTGTTCAATGCAGGCCTCATTTCCACAGCGACATACAGGAGTTAAGCCATCAACGAGCCATTGAAAATTAGGCAACCTTGAATGTGCCCAATGTGAGCTTAATGGGTGGTGCACTTGCTCGTTATTTTGATAAAAACTTATGCCACAACCATCGCCCAAAAATACGCTGAGTATGGCCTCTTTGTATAAATCTCTAGCCCTCTTATTTAGACTTGAACCTGCCGAGAGTGGTTGTTCAATTGAGTCAGCGCTTTTCATGGCGTTACTAATAGCGTCGCACGCAATGGCCGCACTGTGTGAATGCATCACAAGCGAGCAGTCGACCTTGAAATGCTGATTCAGGTTTCGTGTTAATTGGTTGATTTCTGTCGAGTGAGTAGGACTTGATTTTGCAACTTCATGTACGGATTGGCGATGAGATAAAAAAAACTCAGATACACTTATGCCTATCGCGGCGATACGTCCATAGCGGTAGCTGACGCTTGATATTCGGCTTATCAAATGTTGAGTCAAGTGGGCAAGGTCGCCAGGAGTGCGCTGCACCATTCTATACACCTCTTGTCCGTTAGAGGTGCTGGCGACCGAGTAAATAGAGTGGGAATCAATCGCGATTCCCATCACTATATTTGGTTCTGCTTTAATGAGCATGATTTGATTAATGACACACTTGGATTTAGTTCGCTTGCTCAATCACGTAGCCATAAGCGCTAATGGTCAGTGATTTTCCATCGAGCATGATCTGTTTATCTTTATCGCTGTTGTTTAGAACAAACATTAAATTGCCACGGAGGTAAGCGATACACTCTTTGTCTGCCGTCCCTTTTTCATCCTCCACGTTTAACCAGTCAATGCAAGGCTGATTAAAATCGGGATTGGCTTTACGCAAAGCGATCATTTCTTGAATGAAGTTTTTGAATTCTAAGTCTTGCTCTGATTCTTCCCATATCATGCATTTTCGGTTGTCTTCGCTGCCCATGCCGCGGCCGCCATCCATACCAATTTCGCCACCATAATAAATGCATGGAGCACCGACTTGAGTGAACATAAATAAATAGGCTAATTTAGCTTTACGTTTGTCGCCCTGACATAAAGAGATAATGCGAGTGGTGTCATGGCTATCTAATAAGTTAAACATCGCTTCGTTTACGTTGCGTGGGTATGCCATGTACGACGCGTTCACTGCATTTACAAAGCTCTCTTTATCAACGTCGCCAAGACCAAAGTAGTCGGTAATGGCTTGTGTCAGCGGGTAATTCATCAACGAATCGTACTGGTCGCCACGTAACCAAGGCATACCTTCGTGCCAAATCTCACCAAGAATGTAGCAGTCTGGGTTGGCATCTTTTACGACTTTACGGAAGTCACGCCAAAACGCGTGGTCCACTTCGTTGGCTACGTCTAAACGCCATCCATCAATGTTGAACTCTTCTACCCAGTGGCGCGCTACGTCTAATAAGTATGCGCGACACTCTTCATTTTCAGTATTCAGCTTTGGCATTTCGACGACGTTGGCGAAAGTTTCGTAGTTTAAGTTCCAAAAATCCCATTCTTCTTTTGGCGTATCTGGGTATACAGGGAATTGATTGATCCAAAACCAGTCGGCGTATTTGGACTTTGCCCCGTTATTCACAACGTCTAGCCATAGTGGTGATTGAGACCCAATGTGGTTGAACACCGCGTCGAGCATAATTTTCATGCCGCGTTTATGGGCTTCATCGACGAGTGCTTTAAAAGCTTCATTGCCGCCAAAGTGCGGGTCTACATTGTAGTAGTCGACAGTGTCGTATTTATGGTTGGCGTTGGCTGTGAAAATAGGGCACAAATACAAACCATTCACGCCAAGATCTTGCAGGTAATCGAGCTTATCGATCACGCCCCATAAATCGCCACCCATAAAGTTGTCGGATACAGGTCTGGTTCCCCAAGGTTGCACGTTGGCAGGTGATGTTTCAGGGCGACCATTAGCAAAGCGCTCTGGGAATATTTGGTACCAAATGGTGTCTTTTATCCACGTCGGTGTCTTTAAAACGTCACGAGGGTTTATGTAAGGAAAACAGAAGAAATTACTTAAGTTGCTCAGCTCGATTTCTGCGTTTTCAGTCGTTGAAATGTCGGCGCAGCGTTTTTCTCCAAATAGAATCTTTTCGCCGCCTTTTCCGTACAAAATAAAGCCATAGCGGCTACGACGTTTCGGTGGAGTAAACTCTGCAAACCAGTGGTCGTGGTACTCGGTTTCCCCTTCATGAATCATGGTCACTTCATTGCCACCCACCCAACCGTGTGCATCACTGCCACCTAGGTTGCCACCATCGAGGCCACCTTCTGCCCAGTGGTACGGGTCGCCTATCCAAAGTGAAACCTTGTCTAGTTCGCCTTTTGCACAGCGTAAGCGAAGGTGAAGCGTTTCATTGTTGTAAGCGTAGCTGTCTGCACTTTTTGCTGAGTGAGTCAGCGAGCTTTTTGTAATCGGTTTGTTGATAACTGAATTTGTAATAGCCATAGCGGAAATCATCCCTAATTATTATTCTTTAACTGCACCGCTGACGAGGCCGGTAGTAATGTGTTTTTGAGTCGCAACAAATAGCAAAGTGATGGGCACTGCAACCAGTAATGAACCCGCGGCAAACAGCGTAAAATTCTCCGCTGAGTTAGATGAAATCCAACTGAAAATACCGATGGCTAGCGTCATTTTTTCTTCGCTGCGTAAGATCAGCGTAGGTAAAATGAAGTCCATCCAAGGTGCGGTGAAAGACACTAAACCAACAAACACTAAGATAGGTTTCGCGAGAGGGAGAATGATCTCGAGGAAAATCGTCATGTGGCCTGCGCCATCAATTTTTGCTGCTTCATCTAATGAAGTGGGAATGGCATCGAAATAACCTTTCACCAACCAAATCATGAATGGTAATGAGCCCGTTACATACACAAATAACAAGCCAGCATAGGTATCAATCAATCCCATTTTTGATAGCAAGATGTAGATAGCCGTCATCGAAAGAAAGGCCGGGAACATCTGCAATACAAGAATGCTCATCATAATGTTGCGCTTACCATTGAAGCGGTAGCGAGAGAACACAAACGCTGAAATAGTCACGACAACCAGTGAGATAACCATATTCGCTGTCGCGAGAAGAAAGGTGTTTTTATACCAGTCTAAATAGGGTGTGTCCGTGAACAATGCGCGGTAGTGGTCGAGCGTAAAGTCAATACTTGTGAAAGAAGAACTGAATAAGTTATTCCCTGTTTTGAATGAAGCTAGCACTGTCCAAATCACTGGTCCAAGTACTAATAATGCGTTGGTAATGAGAAATAGGTACACGACTAGGGTGCCTATTTTGCCAATGTATTTGTCCATGTTAATTAACTTATTCGTACTATTTAAATTAGCCATGTTACATACCTACATCGTCTTTGAATGACTTCATGCGGCTGAATTGCCATATCGCAATACCAGACAAGAACAAGAAGATAATGATTGAGATAACCGAAGCGATTTGATACTGCTGGAAGTCGAGCGTGAGCTTGTAAATCCAAGTGATCAGAATGTCGGTATGTCCTGCAAATCGATATTCAGGGTTGATAGGACCCCCTTCGGTTAACAGGTAAATTGCCCCAAAGTTATTGAAGTTATGGGCAAAGGTCATGACCAACGATGGGGCCACTTGGTGCAACACCATAGGCAGGGTGATTTCTTTAAATTGCTGGAACTTGCTTGCACCATCGACTTCACTGGCTTCATAAAGTTCGCTTGAAATGTTAGTCAGTGCCCCTGCAATAAGCAGCATAAAGTAAGGTGCGCCAACCCAAACACTCACCGCGATAACGGTAATTTTTGCAGTGAAAGGGTCTGATAAGAAGGCAATCGAATCAAAGCCCCACGAGTTTAACGTTGCGTTGACTGGTCCAATACCATTCAGTAGCAAGCGGAACATCAATAAGGTCACGAAAGCAGGAATGGCATAAGGGAGAATAAAGATAAAGCGCCATGCTTTTTTTGCTTTAATGTTTCGATTTTGTAGCGCAAGCGCCAGTAAAAAACCAAACCCACAAGTACATATGGTGGCAAAAAATGCCCACAGAACCGTCCAAGAAGCGACACCGAAGAAAGTGCTCGACCATATTTTCAGTTCAAATAGTGAAACAAAGTTTTTAACCCCCACCCAATCTACAAGGTTTCTTGGTGGGATATGATGAGGTGCCGAATAGTTAGTGAAAGAGACGAGTACCGTAATTATGATTGGTAAAATAATGAATGCGATACTGGCAATAAAAGCTGGCGATAGCATGATGAACGCGAACTTTTGGTCGTAAATGTCTTTAAATTGTTCTCGAAGGTTCAGTCGTGACTTAAGGCTGACTTTTGCATCTTGGACATTAGCGATGTACAGACAGATGAATAAGAAGCTGTAGAGTAGGGCTATGACCCCTTCGACCAACATAAAGACCGAGTTATCGCCCTGTAATATTTTAAAGCCTTCACGAACTTGAGCGACATCTCCTAAAGTGACTAAGCCTTTTAGCGAGGCCAACAGCTCCGGGAGAATCAACAATGTGATTAGCTGCATGGCTAAAAATACACCGCCTTTTATCCAATGACCTTTTACGATCTGTGTACTCCCCATAATAAGGAGTGAAGCGGGCATTCGCGATGCCGGCTGATTCTCTGTTAACAACATTGTTTATCTCTATTGTTTAGGTTGTCGTTATGTATTCGTTTTCTGGTCACGCCCTGAACTAGCGCTGTGGCTTTATGACACAGCGCATGAGCTAAGTCGCTTGTAAGTCGCGACGGGAGTTCAGAGGTTACTCTTGTAATTCTATTTGTTCTTCGATGATCGAAAGCGCACGGTCAAGAACAGAACTCGCAGGTTTATCGTTTACCCAGTAGTCTGTAATAGCACTGGCCATTGGTGACCAAATGAAGCCCATTTCAGGAATCGATGGCATTGCGTCTGAGTAGAAACCTTGCGTAATAATGGCGTAAGTGGCTTCATCGGCATCAACAATGATCTCTTCCATAACTGACTGGATCGGAGGGAGTGCTCTTGACATCTCATAGCGTTTTTTCAGCATCGCGTCGGAAGTAAGGTAGTCAGCAAATAATTGTGCGGCTTTCGGATACTCAGTGTAAGAAGACACAACCGCAAGACGAACAGTTGCAAAAGTGCGTGGTTGTTGGCCTGCTAATTTAGGCATAGGTACAACACCAAGATTTATACCTGATTCTTGATACCCTTCGATTGCCCAAGGGCCGTCGATAATAGCGGCGACTTTTCCTTCATTAAATAAGCCACGACGTACTTGCGGGTTGCGCATATCAACTGGATTTGAATTGTTGGCCACTTGCAGGGTTTTCATTGCTTCTAAGCCTTGTTGGGCTTTTTCAGAGTTGATGCCGATGTCTTTTGCATCGGTACCGTTATTACCAAATTCGTATGCGCCGTAAAGCGTGACAAACATACGAGACTCGTAATAGTTCTGTATGTCCCAAAGCAGTGCGTATTTATGCTCTTGCTTATTGTTGAAAGTTTTTGAAAATTCAATAATTTCTTCAAAAGTTTCAGGTGCTTTAGTCAGTAAATCTTTATTGTAGAACAGAGCGGTAGTGGCGAAGCTAACTGGGAAGCCATAGCTCACCCCTTCAGCTTGAGACGCATTAATCGCATTTGGCATAAAAGTATTCGAGATACGTTCGGCAGATACCAGATTCTCCATCGCCCCACCTGCCACGACTAATCGCCCCAATAAGTCATGTTCAATCTCGACTACATCTGCCACGCGAGCAGAGCCGCCATCCTGAATCAAACGAGAAGCGGCATCGATAGGCGCTAACCCACGGAATGAAAAATCAATATCGTATCCTAACTCCTTATTAAAGGACTGAGCGGCGTACTCCATGTAGTCGAGTGTTGTTTTGTCGGTCCAGATTAACAACTCAGCCCCATTTTCTGGCTGAATTGTGTCTGCGTTTGCATCGGCTGCAGCCGCTAATGTACTGGTCGTTAACGTTGCCGCCATTAAGGCTGCCGCGAATAGATTCTTTTTCATTCCTGAATTTTTCATACTGACACCGCGCTATTTAAATTCTTAGTAGTCGTTCGTTAAGTACTACTATGGTATGTCTCGCCGACAATATGTCAACATTACCTGGTTAAAATGTCAGCGTATTTGTGATGGTCATCACCTTCTGTTTGTGCTTTTTACATCTGGTAGCTATAGGGTTTTATGTCTTGTTTATTGGGGCTTTTGAACGATGCTTTGTTCGTTTTGATACTTAGATTAATGAAAAGCCTACCGTTTGTGATGGTGATCAATAATCTCCGCAGTCAAGGGTGATTGATCTCTCATTTCTAAATTCAATAGGAAGCAAAACATTTATAATTCTAGAACAATAAATAGGCGTTCATTACGGACGACTATGTTTTTCTGGTTAAATGTTGCGAAATCAGCAAGCCTATCAAGAGACACAGTGGATAGATAAAGAGAAACAGTGAACAAAAATAACCCTACAAATAACAACAAATGATTCAGTGAAGAATCAATAAGGAATGACCGTGAAAAAAACATTATTGTCTGTAGTGATCACCAACACTCTACTTATTAGTGCTGGCGCTTCGGCTGCTGATGACCGAACTATGTCTCCAAGTGATATCTTTTTTTATGACGCTTTAAAATTTGGTGGGCATGTTGGAACATCGATTGAAGTCGAAGAGAAAAACATCACTGATTTTGCATCATGGGGTGGTGGCAAGTCTAAAGAGCGTACAACGACTCATGAAGTGTTTAACGTCTTCTATAACAACGCTGCGTGGAATGCGACAGCACTTTACGCGTTCAAACTTGAAAATCGTAAGAAAAAGAAAGGCGCATACGCAGAAACAGAAAATGGATATAAGCACTTATTATCATTAAATAAAAGTTTTCAGCTAGGAAATGGTTGGGGAACGGGCTTGATCTATGAGTTGGAATATACAAAGGGTGATATTGTTACTTCTGCGAAAGTAGACGGCTTGAAAACCACGAAAGCTGAGCACAGTATTCGTCCATACCTTACGTACTGGAATAATGAATATTCAGCGGGCTTCTATTCAAACCTAGAGTACCTATACAACGATTCAGATAAGAGTGCTTGGGGTTCTCGTGAAGAGGAAGGTTACAGTCTCTTATTTAAACCTTACAAGCGCTTTGGTCAGTGGGAAGTTGCAGCTGAGCTCTACTATCAAGTTAAAGAAAATAAAGCGAAAACCGCTAACGGTTCACTCAATGAAGCCAGCGATTTCACCGAGATGTACATTGAGCCAATCGTTCAGTACAGCTTTGAAGAAGCCGGCACTATGTACGTTCGTGCTCGTATTGGTGAAAACGAAACGAAACATACAGACGGTTGGGCAAAGAACGAAACTTTCTTCAAAGATATTCGTAAGGCAACTTTAGGCTATGAGCAAGCAATTGGCGACGATTGGTTGGTAAAAGGCGAACTTGAGTGGGCTAAAGACACAGAGACTTTCTCTAAGCTGAAAGGCGAAGAGAAAACTGTAGAACAAGAAACAATGTATCTACAAGCGCTTTACCGCTTCTAAGTGGTATTAATCACAACTCAAATGACAGAGTAATATTATGATCAAAGTTTCAGATATCGCCCAAATCGTTGGTGGAAAAATTGAAGGTGATAACACGGTAGAAATATCGAAGATTCGCCCAGTTTCCAGCGTAGAAGAGGGCGGCTTAGCCATTGTTTTTGCTAAAGCCGATTTAAAAGGGCTATCTGAAACTTTGGCTGATGTCATTGTTGGGCCAGAAGCCATTTTACAGACTAAAGCAAAAACAAAAATCGTGATTGAGAAGCTCGAAGCTGAGAAGCTCAATCAACTAATGCGTCATTATAAAGTTCAAAAATATCAATTATTTGATCAAGGGAATACATCAGATACTCCCGATGTTTATATCGGAAAGCATTGTCAAATAGGTGAAGGTTGCCATTTCATGCCCGGTGTTAAAATCATGAACGGTGTAACAATCGGCAATAACGTTGCAATTCATGCCAATACAGTCATCAAAGAAGGCACTGTGATTGGTAACAATGTCACCATTGACTCTAACAACTCCATTGGTAATTACAGCTTCGAATACATGACCGGGCACAGCACCCGTTATGAACGCGTGGAAAGTGTGGGTCGAGTGATCATTGGTGATGAAGTTGAAATTGGCTGTAATAACACCATCGACAGAGGCACTTTAGGCGACACCGTTATTGGTCGTGGAACCAAAATAGATAACCTAGTGCAAATAGGGCATGACTGCAAAATAGGTCAGCATTGTTTACTGGTATCTCAGGCTGGTTTTGCGGGCCACACTACTTTGGAAGATCATGTCATTGTACATGGTCAAGCCGGTACCGCAGGGCATCTTACTATCGGAAAAAACTCCGTTATCAAAGCCAAATCAGGTGTGAGCCACTCTTTCCCTGCCAATAGTGATCTGTTCGGTTACCCGGCGAAAGATGCACGTTCTTATTATAAAAACTTAGCCGTATTGAACAAATTAACTCATCAAAAAAACAGTAACCCCCGTCCAAACTCTAAATCGTTAGAACTTGATACAGACAAAAGAGCGGTGGTACCGAAAAAGAGCTTAATAGCGAGACTATTTCGTTTATAGGTTGCCGAAGCGAGAGCTTAAAAATTAAAGCCCTAACTCGCGATGACTAAAACGGAATAGAACCCTACATATATAAAAAATAATAAGGAAATGACAATGAAACGTACTCTACTTGTAGCCGCACTTTTATCTTCAGCGTTAATGGGTTGTGCGAGCACAGCTGACACGCCAGCAGCTGATCAAATGAAAGCAACAGGTCCTTTCGCCAATTGTAATCTCGCCACGGTGGAAGATCGCGGGCCAATTCGTCCTTCACTTTATGTTATAGGCACTTTCCCTGATGGTCAGTGGATCCACATGGAAAACCGTCAGATGTCGCATAAAGGCAAAGGTATTTACCAAGTGGTAAGCGAAGAAAAAGCGGGCAACGTAAGTTTGCAGTTCGCAACGATGGGCTGGTCTCCACAATTTACTGCAGCTGGCATGTCGATGACGGCGGGTTATGAGAAAACGCTAAAACGTGGTGGCTTTGCAAAAAACACCACCGTTAATATTCCTGAGGATGGCAAATATTTATGGAGTGTTGAAATTAGCGAAGATAAGAAGCCAGTTCGTGCATTGGTTAAAGCGTGTAAATAAGCGATGTAGCCAACCGACATAACTCACTCTATATCACCATTTATAACCACGCTATAACACAGTTTATAAACTCGTGGTTGACGCAGTGATACAGATGAAAGGTGCTCTGAATATCAGAGTGCCTATGTTTTAAACATAAACCTTAAATGTTCAATGATTAACGTTTACGTCTTTTTAGCCAGTAACTTGAGAGCTCCAGTCACTGGCTAAAAAGATTTTTACCTATCAAGATTTAACCCGTATTCGGAGTTTCAAATGGCAATAGTTAGCCTGCGTAAAGTAGAAAAACAGTACGATAATGGTTTTAAAGCCGTACACGGAATTGACTTAGATATTCACGAAGGTGAGTTCATGGTATTTGTGGGGCCGTCTGGTTGCGCCAAATCTACCACATTGCGAATGATTGCTGGCTTAGAAGATATCTCAGCAGGTGAAGTGCGTATTGGCGATAGAGTGGTGAATGATTTAGCGCCTAAAGAGCGTGGTATTGCCATGGTATTCCAAAACTATGCGTTGTACCCACACAAAACGGTCTTCGATAACATGGCCTTTGGTTTGAAAATGCAAAAGCGACCAAAAGAAGAGATCAAACAACGCGTAGAAGATGCCGCTGAAAAACTAGAAATTACTGATCTCCTGTATCGTAAGCCTAAAGAAATGTCGGGTGGTCAGCGTCAGCGTGTCGCAGTGGGGCGAGCCATTGTTCGTAAACCGGACGTATTCTTATTTGATGAGCCTCTATCCAACCTTGATGCCAAACTGCGTGTTTCGATGCGTGTGAAAATCGCACAACTACACAAGTCTCTTAAAGATGAAGGTAACCCTGCGACCATGATTTATGTCACGCACGATCAAACGGAAGCTTTAACTTTAGGCGACCGAATTTGTGTATTAAATCAAGGTAACATTATGCAAGTGGACACGCCGACCAACTTGTACAACGCACCACAGAACAAGTTTGTGGCGGGTTTTATCGGCTCCCCAGCCATGAATTTAGTGAACACAACCCTACGCAAGTTAGGTGATGATATTTACGTGGAACTTGCCCCTAACGCCCAAATTATTATTCCTAAACGTTTGCAAGAAAAGCTTGTGGATCATATTGATAAGCCCGTGTGTCTAGGCATTCGACCTGAACACATAAATATTGCCGCTGATGATGAGATGGTGAACGTACACCCTGGTGAGCTGACCGTGGTTGAAAACTTAGGGAATGAAAAATACCTGTATTTCAAATTGGGTGATAACGAAATTGTTGCGCGAGTGAATAACCAAAGCATAAGTACATCAGATATTGGCAGCCAAGTACGCTTTAATTTTGATTCTGCTTTTTGCCATATTTTTGATGGTGAAACCGAACAGAACCTGACGTTGTAAAATCAGGCCTTATTGGCATTAACTATCGTAGATGAATGGTTTCAATAGAACGTTCTAACACCTCACTTTAATAATATGCCCTAAGTATCTCACTTTGGCTTAAGGGCATAATAAAAATATAAATGAATCCTGAGAACTCATTCTCAAGATACTGTCACGCCTCAATTAAATAGAACTTATATAAGGAAGGTTTTATTCGTACAGCTGACTTCATCGCTTCTGACATTATTTAACGCGGCCGTAATGGTTGTATGGGAGGGAGACTATATAGCATGCTCACGAAACACGACCTGATAGTTAAATCGCGTGACAAGAATATAAAACAATAACCTACACCAACATAACGTGAATAAAGGACGACACATGAAGAATAAGCTTATTGTGCTATCAGCATTACTGGCTTCCCTACCTGCTATGGCAGATTGGAACCAGGCCTATTTCCGTGGTACAGCCAATAACTGGCAAGCCGAATCTATGGTTAAAGTGAAAGCAAACCACTGGCAAATAGTGAAAAAATTTAATACCGGTGATGGAACGAACTCTCCTAGTTTTAAGGTTGATCGCTTTGGTGATTGGTCTGAAAACTACCCTCTATCAAATTTCTCTGTTGACCCTAATAAAACCTACGAAATTAATTTCTATGACGACACGAATAAAGTGGTGGTCCATGAAAAGCTTCCCTTTGATATGCGTGATGAAACCATGTATTTCGTGTTTCTTGACCGTTTCTATGATGGCGATTCAGCCAATAATACAGCGACGGGTGCCGACATGTATTCGGCAGACAAATCGGATTTCAAAAAATACTTTGGTGGTGACTTAAAAGGTTTAACTGCAAAGCTAGATTACTTGCATGATATGGGGATCACGGCCATTTGGATAACGCCTCCAGCAGATAACATTAACGTGCCTGACAGTCGAGGCGGTGCGGGTTACCACGGCTACTGGGGACGTGACTTCTTTAAAGTTGACGAGCATCTAGGTACCGTTGCCGATTTTAAAGCATTAAAGACTAAAATGGATAGCTACGGCATGAAACTCGTGCTGGACTATGCGCCTAATCACTCTAACCCTGATGATGAAGGGGAATACGGTGCACTTTATAAAAAGGGTGTTCGAGTTACCGACTACAAAAATGATAATGCAGGGTATTACCATCATAATGGAGCGATCGCTGAAAACGGTAAAGATTGGGAATGGAACGACGCAAGGGCGGTTCGCGATAAAACCTTATTCAACTTAACCGATTTTGATCAACGTAAAGATGGCCCTGCGCGTCAGTATTTGATTGATGGTGCGAAATTCTGGGTTGATTTAGGGGTAGATGCGATCCGTATTGATGCGGTGAAACATATGGATAAAGAGTTTATCCAAGATTTTACTGGCCAAATAAACGCATACGCGAAGAAAAGCCAAGGTAAAGATTTCTATTTCTTTGGTGAGTGGATGGATTCAGGCGCTGACGCAACGGGATCAAACTTTGCCTCTATCGATTTTGCCAATACATCAGGCTCTGCATTGCTTGATTTTGGTTTGAGAAACACCATCGAAAACGCCTTGCTACAACACAATGGCACTGGCATGTATGCCATTAATAACTACATGAAGCTGAGAGACCAAAAATTCACAAGCAGTGATTGGCAAGTGGTGTTCTTAGATAACCACGATGCGTCACGTATCTCTACCGTTTTACGCTCAGACGCGAAGAACTTTGGCGCAGGTAAAGACAAGTGGGGTGGTCGTCAAAGTGTTGCATTTGCACAAGACAGAGTGGAGCTGGGTTTAGCGCTTATTATGACCTCTCGTGGCATTCCTTGTATTTATTACGGAACAGAGCACTACGCGGCTAACTTCACTACCAACGGTTTTGGCCAGCAAGGTAACGACCCATACAACCGTGAAATGATGCCAAGTTTTGATAAAACGACCAATGCTTACAAGATGATTAAAAAGTTGAGTAAGTTACGTAAAGACAGCTATGCGGTGCAGCAAGGTGATTATATCGAGCGCTGGATAAGCAATGATGTATTGGTATATGAACGTAACGCAGGCGATGACGTAGTTGTGGTTGCAATGAACCTCGGTCAAGGTACATCGGTTAACGCGGTGAATTTAGGATTGGCAAATGGAACTTACGACAGTGTATTAGGCACTGACCAAGTGGTTGTTTCTAATGGCAGCGGTACATTTAATCTAGACCAAAATGAAGTGGTTATCTTACGCACTAAGCACTAACAGGTAATACAGGCTATTGATAACGGTTTTACTGGTTTTCGATTGAGTCTCAACAGCATAAACCTCGTACATAGTGTGCGAGGTTTTTTGTTTTTCTTCGCTTGAGCTAGTGGAATATTCTTCATTTTATCGAATTCCAACTAAAATCCTGCCCAAGGGTGTCTTTTCTACAAGAAAACTAGTCGAAGCCTTAACCATGATCTACAATACGGCAAAATTCTAACTCGACTATTTTCAGGAAGAGCTGCATGTACATGAGCACTGATGAGGTTCGCAACGCGTTCCTTAAGTTCTTTGAGAGCAAAGAACACCAAATCGTAGACAGTTCATCGTTAGTTCCACATAACGATCCAACCCTGCTATTTACTAACGCAGGCATGAACCAATTCAAAGATTGCTTCTTAGGCGCCGAAAAACGTGCCTACACTCGAGCAACTACGGCTCAGCGTTGTGTACGTGCGGGTGGTAAACACAATGACCTTGAAAACGTAGGTTTCACGGCTCGTCACCATACATTCTTCGAAATGCTAGGTAACTTCAGCTTTGGTGATTACTTCAAAGAAGAAGCGATTGGCTTTGCTTGGGAATTCCTGACTGAAACACTAGGTCTGCCAAAAGATCGCCTGTTAGTAACGGTTTACGAGACAGATGACGAAGCATTCGAAATCTGGAACAAGAAAGTGGGCATCCCAGCTGACAAGATTGTTCGCATCGGCGACAAAGAAGGTGGCAAGAAGTTTGAATCTGATAACTTCTGGACAATGGGTGACACAGGTCCTTGTGGTCCATGTACTGAAATCTTCTACGATCACGGTGAGCACATCTGGGGCGGTCGTCCTGGTACACCTGAAGAAGATGGTGACCGTTTCATCGAGATTTGGAACAACGTATTTATGCAGTTCAACCGTCATGCTGACGGCACTATGGAACCGCTACCTAAGCCAGCTGTAGATACTGGTATGGGTATTGAGCGTATCTCTGCAATCATGCAGGGCGTTCACTCTAACTACGAAATTGATGTATTCCAAAAGCTAATCAAGGCGACAGCAGAAGTAGTAGGTCACGACGACCTATCTAACCAATCGCTGCGCGTTATCGCTGACCACATCCGTTCTTGTTCATTCCTAATCGCTGATGGTGTCATGCCTTCAAACGAAGGTCGTGGCTACGTTCTACGTCGTATTATTCGTCGTGCAGTTCGTCACGGTAACAAGATTGGTGCACAAGGCGTGTTCTTCCACAAACTTGTGGGTGTACTGGCTGAAGTGATGGGCTCTGCGGCTGAAGAGCTTAAGAAACAGCAAGAGCTTGTTGAAAAAGTACTTCGCATCGAAGAAGAGAACTTTGGTCGCACGCTAGAGCGTGGCATGGTTATTCTAAACCAAGAATTGGATGTTATTGAATCTGAGCTTAATTTAGCTATTCAGAATAAAGAGCAATATAGCAATGAAGTATTTGGGGTTTTACCAGGTGAGGTTGTGTTTAAATTGTATGACACATACGGCTTCCCAGCAGACCTTACTAACGATGTAGCGCGTGAGCGAAATTTATTTATTGATGAAGAAGGCTTTGAAAAGGCGATGGAAGAGCAGCGTCAGCGTGCTCGTGAAGCGGGCCAATTCGGCACGGATTACAACGCGACGATCAAAGTAGACACCAACACTGAGTTCTGTGGCTACACAGGTACTGAAGGTGCAGGTGAAATCTCTGCGCTATTCGTTGACGGCGAAGAAGTATCTTCATTATCAGCGGGCGACAAAGCAATCATCATCCTTGAAGAGACACCATTCTACGCTGAGTCAGGCGGTCAATGTGGTGACGCGGGTACGCTAAGCACAGCGTCGGGTCTATTCAAAGTACAAGATACTCAAAAGCTAGGTAATGCATTTGCACACCACGGTGAGCTCGTTGAAGGCGTATTTGCTCAAGGCGATAAAGTAGAAGCGCGCGTTGATGCTGAGCGTCGTGCTGCTATCTCACTAAACCACTCTGCAACTCACTTACTTCACTCAGCATTGCGCGAAGTGCTAGGTGAGCACGTTGCTCAGAAAGGTTCTTTAGTTAAGCCAGACAACCTACGTTTTGACTTCTCTAACCTTGAAGTGGTAACACCAGCACAGATTAAAGAAGTAGAGCGTCTAGTTAACGCACAAGTTCGTAAGAATCATGTGATTGAAACGAACATCATGGACATCGAGTCAGCGAAAGAAAAAGGTGCAATGGCACTGTTTGGCGAGAAGTACGATGATGAAGTTCGCGTTCTGTCTATGGGCGATTTCTCTACTGAGCTTTGTGGTGGTATCCACGCAAGCAACACGGGTGATATCGGTCTATTCAAGATCATTTCAGAAGGTGGTATCGCTGCTGGTATTCGTCGTATTGAAGCGGTAACGGGTGAAGCAGCTCTAGATGCAGTAGAAGCTCAGGCTAACGCTTACGAAGAGAAGCTTGCTGAATCAGCTAAGAAAGCGAAATCGCTAGAGAAAGAAATCCAACTACTTAAAGAAAAGATGGCTGCAGCTGAAGGCGCAAACATCATGGGTAAAGTGGAAGACATCTCTGGTACTAAAGTTCTGGTTGCTGCCATTGAAGGCGCAGACAACAAGAACCTACGTACTATGGTTGATAATGCTAAAAACCAAGTGGGTAGCGGCATCATCCTGATTGCGAACGTAGCAGACGGTAAAGTTGGCCTGATTGCTGGCGTAACTAAAGACCTTATCGGCAAAGTTAAAGCGGGTGACCTCGTTAAGATGGTTGCTGAGCAAGTTGGTGGTAAAGGCGGCGGTCGTCCAGATATGGCTCAAGCGGGTGGTACTGACGTTGAAGCACTACCTGAAGCGCTTAAATCAGTACGTATTTGGCTTGAAGAGCGTCTTTAAGCTTAAGTAATTGATACAAAGATGCCCAATCAACTGATTGGGCATCTTTTATTTAGCCCATTGGAAGAACGTCTGAAAAAGGTTTGATTGAGATTAACCAAGAAGGCTAATGGTAACGTTAGACTCCTTGGTTAATTTTTTATTGCTTCGCCATGACGCGGAGTATGTGTTTTTTTGTCATATATAGACATTGGTCTTGGGAAGGTGAGGACGGGTGAAAATGCCTCTTATCGTGCAGAAATTTGGTGGAACGTCGGTGGGTTCAATTGAACGAATCCATCATGTAGCAGGAAAAATCATTGAAGCGAAAAATGAAGGGAACCAGATCCTGGTTGTCGTTTCTGCTATGTCAGGTGAAACAAATCGGTTAGTTAACTTAGCTTCACAAGTTGATAGCGTACCAAACGCTAGAGAGTTGGATGTGCTGTTAACAGCTGGAGAACAAGTTTCCATGGCTTTGTTGGCGATGACGTTGCACAAGTTGGGTTATGAAGCGACATCGATGACTGGCTATCAAGCCAAAATACACACCGATTCTAATCATAATAATGCGACGATTGAGCGTATTGATACCGCTCCTATTAAAGCGCTGTTAGATGATGACCAGATTGTCATTGTTGCAGGTTTTCAAGGCGTTAATGCGAAAGGTGATATCACAACCTTAGGGCGAGGTGGTTCAGACACCACGGCCGTTGCGTTGGCGGGCGCCCTTCAAGCGAAAGAGTGTCAGATATATACCGATGTTGATGGCGTATATTCCTGCGACCCTAGAGTGGTTAAGCAATCTAAGAAATTAGATACCTTAGATTTTCCCTCTATGGAAGAAATGGCTCGCAGAGGCGCTAAGGTTTTACACCTTCCATGTGTTCAACATGCGTGGCGACACAATGTACCATTGAGAGTGCTTTCGAGCTTTGAAGAAGGCGAGGGAACTCTTATCGCGGGTAATGACTGTTTGAATGATATTGCTGGGATAGCCATTCAAAGAGATATGGTTCGCATCGAGTGTTTGAATCAAGATTTACCGTCCCTCATGTCGCATTGTCATTTATTAGGGATTGAAGTCTGTAGTGTGATCGAGGGAGCAGAACGGGCAGCACTCATTATCAAACCGGACATAAGTGCTAAATTAAAACTAGTTTTTGACGAGAAAATCCGTAATAGTGAACAGGTTAGTTTGTTAACTGTGGTAGGAAGCCGAACACAAGAAATTGTGGTCAGTTCACATGGATTGTTGTCTGAAGGCGAAATTGATGTACAGCATCACTTATTGCAACAGCAGTCTTTAACTTTGGTGATATCACCAACGCAAGTCGATATGGCTGCTAACATATTACACAATGCATACATCGTAGCGCGTGAAACACAGGGTTATCCTAAAAAAGAAGTGCATTTTGGTTAAATAAACTCAATCGATAGTTTACGAAAATATAACTTTTGTTGGATAATGCTCGCGTAGCTAGATAAATTTAGAGATTACTCAAGGAGCAAAGAATGCTAATTTTGACTCGCCGCGTTGGCGAAACACTGATGATTGGTGACGAAGTAACAGTTACTGTACTAGGCGTTAAAGGTAACCAAGTACGTATTGGTGTTAACGCACCTAAAGAAGTATCTGTTCACCGTGAAGAGATCTACATGCGCATTCAAGCTGAAAAAGGTAATGGTAACGTTGCACCTGGCAACTACTAATACTTTTGCGTAGAGAAGAGGCTAGCATTGTTGCTAGCCTTTTTTGATCTTGGGGGAATGGAAATACGCATTTGAACATCGATGGGGTGGTAACGGGTTAGTCTTAACGCGGTGAAGTGAGAACTTTATGACGTTATGAAATACAAATAGGATCGATCATCGCTATTGCACGGTATTTTGTCTGCGCAAACTCAAGATTTGTTAGCTTCCCCTATGGCGCAAATACGCATCCCGTAGTATTGTGCAAACAGCGGTAGCACTTGCTGCTGGATAAATTAGATAATTGTTTTCGGCTGTTTATTATTGCCAATCTTTCACCTTAATTTTTAAGGGAAAAAGCGCGATTTGAAGCTTATAAGTTCAATTTGCAAGCGCTTTGATTAAATAGCAAACGGTTGAGTGTTTTTGTCCAATTTTTTTCAATAAAGTGTTTGACATATTTTCGGTAAAACGTAATATGTGCCTCCGCAAGACGGTGAGGTGGCCGAGAGGCCGAAGGCGCTCCCCTGCTAAGGGAGTATGTGGTTTGTAGCCGCATCGAGGGTTCGAATCCCTCCCTCACCGCCATTTCTTGCACGTTTGAATTTGCAAGCAAACACAGAAGTAACAATGTGCGCCCTTAGCTCAGCTGGATAGAGTACCTGGCTACGAACCAGGCGGTCGGAGG